>JAKAIJ010000006.1:20135-24622 GCA_021814355.1 Acidobacteriota bacterium | reverse complement strand
CCGCCGCCGTGGCCCGCCCGGCGCGGCGGGCGCGAGCCGCCGGGCCCCGAGTCGAGTGCCTCGCCGGACCGCGGGGGCGGCGCGTGAAGGGTCTGCTGGTAGAGGTCGTCCAGGAGCATCGCCACCAGATAGATTTCGTCGGCGTTCTGACCCAGCGAGAGCGCCAGGGGAAGGAACCGCTGCATCCGCTCGATCTCCACCCGGTCGCGGGCGTGGAGCCGCGCCTCCAGGACGGCCTCGAGCCGCTCCGCCACCACCGCCTGCACGTCCGCCTCGGTGGGCAGGGGGCGCTCCTGGAACTCCAGCTTGAACTGTTCCGAGATCTGCTGGAGCTTCACCGAGTCGAAGCCCGACACGAGAGTGATGGCGCGGCCCGCGGCCCCCGCGCGGCCCGTGCGCCCCGCACGGTGGATGTAGGCCTCCGGGTCCTCCGGCGCCTCGTACTGGAAGACGTGGGAGAGGGCCGGGATGTCGATGCCCCGGGCCGCCACGTCGGTGGCCACCAGGAACCGCAGCTGCCCCTCGCGGACCCGGCGCATGACCTTCTCCCGGGCGCCTTGGCCCAAGTCCGAGCTCAGGGCGTCGGCGTCGTAGCCGAACCGCTGAAGAAGGGCCGCCAGAAAGTGGACGTTTTCCTTCGTGTTGCAGAAGATGATGGCCGAGTCGGGGTTCTCCACCTCGAGCAGGCGCACGAGGCTCCGCTCCTTCTGCATGGCCGGCACCTGGTAGAAGACGTGCTCGGTCTCCGCCACGTGGACGTGGTCGCGGCTCAGGCTGAGGAGCTCGGCGTCGCGCAGGAACTCCCGGGCAAGCTGGAGCACGAAGGGCGGAAAGGTGGCGGAAAACATGTAGGCGTTGTGCCGCCGGACCTCCGGTAGGTGCCGCTGGAGCCGCTTCATGTCCGGGTAGAAGCCCATGGAGAGCATCCGATCCGCCTCGTCGAAGACCAGAATGCGCACCGAGTCCAGGATGAAGGTTCCGCGCATGAGGTGGTCCAGGATGCGCCCCGGCGTGCCGACCACCAGGTGGGCGCCCCTCTGGAGGGCCTCGAGCTGGGGGCCGTAGCCCACGCCGCCGTACACCGCCGCGGCTCGCACGGCGCCGCTCGAGAGCAGCTCGGCGTCCCGGTGGACTTGGTGGGCGAGCTCGCGGGTGGGGACCAGCACGAGCGCCTGACAGGCGTCCTTGGCGGGTTCCACCCGCGCTAGGATGGGAAGGAGGAAGGCGCCGGTTTTGCCGCTGCCCGTGCGGGACTGGACCATCAGGTCGCGGCGGGCCAGGACGTAGGGGATGGCCCGGGCCTGGACGGGCATGAGCGCGTCCCAGCCGGCGCGGGCGGCGGCCTCCCGCAGCAGCGGCGGGAGGGCTTCGAGGGTGGTCTCGGGCAGGTCGCCGGGGCGCGATCCGCCCGTGGCGCCTCCCTCGGTCTTCGTCGGGTTCTCGGTCATCGGTTTCTCCGGGTCGGATCTCATACCAACTTGCCGTTATTCGTGAAACATTCGGCTGGAGGGTGCTTCGCACCTTCCGGGGCTCGCGTCCGTCTCGTCGAAGGATTTGGGCTCGGGTTTGCCTTGGAAGAATCCTTCTCCGAATCGGCCTCGCGAGCCCCTGCCCTTCGGGCGCTCCAGCCGCCCCCTGCTCCTGCCGCCTCCCCCCACCTACCTCATCGCGCCGCGAGTCTCGGGCCTCCTGCTGTGTCAGGCGTCGCGGTGCGGTGCGCTCGACGTACATCCCAGTACGACTCGGCCCCGCCCCGCTTGCCTTCCTGGCACTAGGCCCGATCCGCGCGGAACGCCGCCTTCCCTCGCTCCGCTCGGGAAGGCGATTCTTCCATGACAGATATCCAATTGGCTCACCCCTGGCGTCCGGCGCCGCCGGCGCGCGCGTGGGACTTCACGATTTCGGCCACCTCGGGGCCCGTGCCGGCCTTGAGGGCGCGCCGCGCCATGCGGCGGCACTTCTCGTAGGAGAGGTTCCGGACGGCGGCCTTCACCTCGAGGAGGGCGGCAGGGGCCATGGAGAGCTCGGTCACGCCGAGCCCCACCAGCAGGGGCGTCATGACGGGGTCGGAGGCCACCTCGCCGCAGACCGAGACGCGCAGGCCCCGGGCGCGGGCCACCTCGCAGACGTGGCCGATGCACTTCAGCACCGCGGGGTGCATGGGGTCGTAGAGCCCGGCCACGCTCTCGTTGTTGCGGTCAATGGCCATCAGGTACTGGATGAGGTCGTTGGTGCCAATGGAGAAGAAGCTCACCTCGGAGGCGAACGCCTCGGCGGTGAGGGCGCAGGAGGGGACCTCCACCATGATCCCCACGGGGACCTCGGGGTCGTAGGTCACCCCCTGGGCCTCGAGGTCGGACTTGCACTCCTCGAGCAGGGCGAGGCAGGCCCGCAGCTCGTCCACCGTGGTGATGAGGGGGAACATGATGGCGAGGTTCTTGCGCGCCGAGGCGCGCAGGAGGCCCCGGAGCTGGGTCTTGAAGAGGTCGGGGTGGCGGAGGGTGAACCGCACCGCGCGCACGCCGAGCACGGGATTTTGCCCCTCGGGCTCGAGCACCTTGTGAAAGTACTTTTCGCCGCCCAGGTCCAGGGTGCGGATGGTCACCCGGTGGGGGTACATGGCCTCGCAGATGCGGGTGTAGAGGGCCGCGTGCTCCTCCTCGGAAGGTAGGTTGGGGGAGCACTGGAGGTAGAGGAACTCGCTCCGGTAGAGCCCCACCCCCTCGGCCCCGGCCGCCATGGCGGTGTGGAGCTCGTCCTCCAGGTCAATGTTGGCCCGGGCCCGGATGACGTGGCCGTCAATGGTCCGCGCCTCCCTGCGGCCCTCCGCCTCGATCCTGCGGCGGTACTCGCGGTAGGCCTCGGCCTTGCTCGCGTACTCGGCCTCCTCCTCCGCGGTGGGGTCGAGGATGACCAGGCCGTTCACCCCGTCCACGATGACCCGCTGGTCGGCCGCCGCCGCGGCCATGAGCCCCGCCACGCCCACCACCGCCGGGATCTCGAGGGAGCGCGCGATGATGGCCGTGTGGGAGGTGCGCGCGCCGTGCTCCGTGGCGAAGGCGGCGATGGCCGCGTGGTGCAGGTTCCCGGTCTCGGAGGGGGAGAGGTTCGTGGCCAGAACGACCCGCGCCTCGCCGCAGGGGACGGCCATCACGGAGGGCTGCCCGTGGAGGTGCCGCTGGACGCGGGTGTGGAGGTCCTCCAGGTCCACCACCCGCTCCTGGAAGTAGGTGTCGCCGGAGGCCAGCAGGGCGGCGGCCACGGTCTGGACCGCCCGCTCGAGGGCGTACTCGGCGTTGAGCCCGCCCGCGAAGATGTGGTCCCTCGCGGTCTTCAGGAGGGCCGGGTCCTGGAGGATGACGGCGTGGACGTCGAAGAGGTCCAGAAGGTCGTCGGCCACCTTGCCCCGCAGCGACTCCTTGGCGGCGTGGAGCTCCGCCGTGGTGGCGGCCAGGGCCGCCTCGAGCCGGGCCGCCTCCGCCGCGCGCTCCCCCTCGGGGACGGCGTAGCGGGGAATGGCCAGCTCCTGCGCGACGAACGTGCAGGCGCTGCCCGTGGCGAATCCGGGCGAGACGGGGGTCCCCTTCAGGCGCATGGGGTCACTCTTCGCCGAACCGGCCGACGATCAGGGCCTCCAGCTCGGCGACCGCGGCCGTCTCGTCGGGCCCGTCCACCTCGAGGACGACGGGGGTGTCCTTCGACGCGGCCAGGGTCAGGACGCCGAGGATGGACTTGGCGTCCGCCGACATCTGGTGGGTGGAAATGATGACCTGGGACTTGAAGCGGCTGGCGGTCTGGACCAGCTTTGCGGCCGCCCGGGCGTGGAGGCCGAGGCGGTTGGAGATAACCAGCTCGCGCCGGGTCACTCCTGGGCCTCCGCGGGCTGCCCCCGGGCCTCGCTCACCGAGACGAGCGCGCCCTGGCCCTTCTCCCGGAGGATCGCCACCACCTCCGCGAGGGGCGCCCCCTCCTTGCGCAGGAGGATGGCCTTGATGAGCATGGGCAGGTTCATTCCCGTGAGGATCTCCACCTTGCCGGCGCGGTAGAAGGTCATGGCGATGTTGGTGGGGGTGCCGCCGAAGAGGTCCGTGAGGACCAGCACGGAATCGTGGGCCTCCTGCATCTTCTTCAGGGCCCTGCGGAGGTTCTCCTGGGCCGAGGCCGAGTCCTGGTCCCACTCCAGGCAGAGGGCGGAGACCGCGGGGTCCTCCTGTCCCAGGATGTGAAAGGCGGCCTGGAGGAACTCCCTCCCCAGGGCGCCGTGCGTCAGCACGAGGATACCCAGCATCGTCACCTCGACCGGTCGCGGTGGGAGAGGCTCACGGTGATCTCCCTTCTCCCGCGCAGGCTATTGTACAGCCACTTGGCCACGGCCACCGAACGATGCCTGCCGCCGGTGCACCCGACGGCAAGGGTCAGGTAGGCCTTCCCCTCGTGCAGGAACTGGGGCACGAGGTAGTCCACGAAGGCGCCGAGCCGCTCGAGGA
>JAKAIJ010000006.1:0-20125 GCA_021814355.1 Acidobacteriota bacterium | reverse complement strand
GCCCGTCCCTCCTCGCCGTCCACCACGAAACGGTAAACCGCCTCGTCCTCGCCCGTCAGGGGCCTCAGGTTCGGCACGAAGTGGGGGTTGGGCAGGAAGCGCACGTCGAAGACCAGCGAGGCCTCCGCGGGAAGGCCGTAGGCGAAGCCGAAGGAGACCACGTTCACCGTGAGCCCCGTCCGCTCCGCGATGGTGGTGATCCCCTGGCGCACCTTCTCGCGCAGCTCATGGATGGTGAGCCCCGAGGTGTCCAGGACCCAGTCGGCCTTCTCCTTGATCTGGCCGAGCCGGGCGCGCTCGAGGGCGATTCCCTCCTCCACCGTTGAGCGCGGCGAGAGGGGATGGGGCCGCCGGGTCTCGGAGAAGCGCCGCAGGAGCACGTCGTCCGAGCAGTCCACGAAGAGGATGTGGACCACGTGGGGCGAGCGCTGGAGCGCCGCGTAGATCTCGGGGAACCGCGCGTCCAGCGCGGCCTCGCGCAGGTCGAGGCCGAGGGCCACGAGGGAGCCCAGTTCGCCCCCGCCCCCCTCCAGGAGGTCCATGAACTTGGGGAAGAGCTCGAGCGGAAGGTGCTCGACGCAATAAAACCCGGCGTCCTCGAGGCACCGGATCACCTGGGTCTTTCCGGCCCCCGAGAGGCCGGTGACCACGTAAAGGGTCTTACGGTTCATCGTCCCGCCGGGCGAGGCGCCCCTGGTGGCGCTCCGCGAAGGCGCGCGCCGAGTGGACCCCCTCGCGCTTGAGCAGGAGGTTGCGCACCGCCACCTCGAGCAGGATGGTGATGTTCCGCGCCGGGGCCACCGGAAGGACCAGATAGGGGCGATGGGCGCCGAGGATGCTGATCTGTTGCTCCTCCACGCCGAGGCGGTCGTAGCTCCTCCCCTCCCGCCAGAGCTCCAGCTCCACTACCAGGTCCACCTCCTTCTGGAGCTGGGTGGCGACGACGCCGAAGAGGTCGTTGATGTTCACGATGCCCACGCCCCTCAGCTCCATGTGGTACTGGAGCATCTCGGGGGCGCGGCCCACGAGCCCGTCGCCCCGGCGGCGGATCTCCACCAGGTCGTCGCTCACCAGCCGGTGGCCGCGCACCACCAGGTCAAGGGCGCTCTCGGACTTGCCCACGGAGCTCTCGCCCACCAGCAGCAGCCCCACCCCGAAGACGTCCAGGAAGGAGCCGTGGACGGTGATCCGCGGCGCCATCACGTCCAGGAGGGTGTCGGTGATGACGTTGATGACGAAGGAGCTGGTCTTGGGCGAGCGGATCAACGGCGTCCGCGTGGCGTCGGCCACCTGCAGCAGCTCGGCGGTGGGGGAGAGCCCCTTGGTGATGAGGAAGAGGCAGACGCCCTTGCAGAGGACCGCCTCCAGCGCCTTGCGCTGGGCCTCGCCGCCGTGGCGGGAGAGGTAGTTGATCTCGGTGGCCCCCAGGATCTGGATGCGGTCCGGGTGGATGTACTCGGGGTCGCCGGCCAGAGCGAGCCCCGGTTTCTGGATGCGGGGGCTCGCGATCTCGCGGTCCAGCCCGTCGCGTCCCGCGAGCAGCTCGAGCTCGAGCCCGGCGAAGCGATCGAGAAACTGCCCCGCGGACATGCGGGGCAGGACCTCCTGACCGGCGAGAACCTTCACGACCGCCCCGGCGCCTCGATGAGCCCGAGCCCACCCCCGGCGTCGCGGAAGAGGACCGAGAGCCGGTCGGTCCGGGCGTCCCGGAAGACCACCAGCGGGGCCCTCAGTTCGTCCATCACGAGCGCGGCGTCCTGCGCGCTCATGGGGCGCTCCAGGAAGAGGTCCCGCCGGCGCGCCATCCCGCCGCCCCGCTCCGGGGCGCGCGCGTGGACCTCCTCCTCGGGGGCCTCCTCGGCGCCGGAGGGGACGGCGGCGCCCTTGCCGCGGCCGCGGCTGCTCAGTCGGCGCCCCTTCTCCTTCTTGGCCTGCTGGCCGATGGCGTCGGCCGCCTCGGTGATGGCCATGTACATGTCCTCGGCCATGGCCCGGGCCTTGTAGATCCGGTCGTGGGTGCAGTGGACCATCAGCTCCACGTGATGCACGCGGCGCTCCACCTGCAGCGAGACGTGGGCCGAAACCATGGGCCCGGTGAACCGCTCCAGCTTCGCGATCTTCTTCTCCACCTTGCCTCTCAGTGCGTCGGTGAGCGCCAGGTTCTTTCCGGAGAAGTCGACGTTCATCGCTCCCTCCCTTCTGGGGTCAGGCGTTCTTGCGGGCCTTGCGGCGCGCGGAAGTGGAGATGTTCAGCTCCTCCCGGTACTTCGCGACGGTGCGGCGGGCCAGAAGCACGCCCTCCCGTTTGAGGATGTCGGCGATGCGCTGGTCGCTGAGTGGCGCGGCGGGGCTCTCGCCCTCCACCAGGGCCTTGATGCGCTCCTTCACCTTCATCGCCGAGACGTCTACGCCGTCGAGGGTGCTGATCCCCGTGCTGAAGAAGAACTTCATGGGGAGGACGCCCCGCGGCGTCTGCATGTACTTGTTCGAGACCACCCGGCTCACCGTGGACTCGTGGACCCCCACCCGCTCGGCCACGTCCCTCAGGATGAGCGGCCGCATGTGGGCGGGCCCCTTGTCGAGGAAGTCCCGCTGCAGCTCCACGATCTGGCAGGCCACGTTGTAGATGGTGCGCTGCCGCTCCTCGATGCCCTTGAGGAACCAGAGGGCCGAGCGGACCTTCTCGCGCAGGTAGGCGTGAGCCTCCTTCTCGTCGGGCTCCCGGGGGCGGTCCTCGGCCATGGCGCGGTACTGGGTCGAGATCCTCAGCTTGGGCAGGCCGTCCTCGTTGAGCCTCACCCGGTACTCGTCGCCGTCCTTCTCCACCAGCACGTCGGGCTCGATGACCGGGTTGACGGGGTTGTTGTAACGCAGGCCCGGCTTCGGATCGAGGCCGCGGATGAGCGAGAGCGCCTCGCGCACCTCCTCGGCGGCGCAGCCCAGCCGGGCGGCGAGCTGCTCCGGCGCGTTCCGCTCGAGGGATTCCAGGTGGAACTCGACGATCGTCCAGGCGAGGGTCCCCCTCAGCCCCAGCTCGGCCATCTGGACGAGCAGGCACTCGCGCAGGTCCCGCGCCGCCACCCCCACCGGGTCCATCCGCTGGACCAGGGCGAGGACCCTCTCCACCGCGGCGGCGTCGCTCCCCGAGCCCGCCACCAGCTCCTCGAGCGTGGCTGTCAGGTAGCCGTCCTCGCGGAGGTTCCCCGCGATGGCCCTCGCCACCTCCCTCTCGGCGGCGGTCATCCGCGAGAGGGAGATCTGCCACTCCAGGTGGTCGGCCAAGCTCTCGGGACGGGAGACGTAGCGCTCCGTGTCGGGCGCCTCGTCGGGCACCTCGGGCGCGCTACCCCGGTACTTCATGGAGGTCTCGAGGTAGTCCTGGAAGTAGGACTCCACGTCAATCTTCTCTTCGTAGCGGTCGAGGGGGTCGCTCTCGGTGGTCTCGGCGGCGGCCGCGGCCTCGGTCGGAGGGGCGGCTCCGGGGGCCTCCTCCACGGTGGAGGTCTCCTCGAGCACGGGGTTGGTCTGGATCTCCTGGGCCACCTCGTCCTGCAGCTCGAGCCTCGTCAGCTGGAGGAGGCGGATCGCCTGTTGCAGCGACGGGGTGAGGACCATCTTCTGCTGGAGCTTGAGGGTCAACCTCTGTTGCAGGGTCATGTCAATTCAGGGCGAAGCCTTCTCCCAAGTAGATCCGTTTCACCTCCGGGTCGGCCGCGAGCGCTTCCGGGGTCCCATGTCTGAAGATGGTCCCGTCGCTAATAATATAGGCCTCGTCCGTTATTTTCAACGTTTCCCGGACGTTGTGGTCGGTTACCACGACGCCGATGCCCTTCTCCTTGAGCTGGAGGATGATCTTCTGGATGTCGGCCACGGCGATGGGGTCTATGCCGGCGAAGGGCTCGTCCAGCAGAATGAACCGAGGCGAGAGCACCAGCGCCCGCGCGATCTCCGTGCGGCGCCGCTCGCCCCCCGAAAGGGAGTATGCGCCGGCCCTCGCCAGGTGCTCGATGTTCAGCTCGTGCAGAGCCTTCTGGGCCCGTTCGTGGCGCTCGCCCGCGGAGAGCTCGGTGAACTCCAGGACCGCCATCAGGTTCTCCTGGACGGTCATCTTGCGGAAGATCGAGGGCTCCTGGGGAAGGTAGGCGATGCCCGCCCGGGCCCGCTGGTACATGGCCGTCCCCGTGAGGCTCCTGCCGTCCAACAAGATCTCCCCGGCGGTGGGGGGCACGAGCCCGACCACCATGTAGAACGTGGTCGTCTTGCCCGCCCCGTTGGGCCCCAACAGGCCCACCACGCGCCCCGCGGCGAAGGTCAGGTCCACCCCCCGCACCACGGTCCTCTTGCCGTAGGCCTTGACCAGGTCGCGGGTCTGAAGAGAGGAGCGCGGCTCATCGGCCATCGGTTTTCTTCTCCATCGCTGGGCTAGGGCTCGGGCTCGGACCCCGGCTCGAGCCCGAACCAGAAGCGGGACCGCCCGGGTTCTGCCTGGGCGCGTCGGCCTCCATGGAGCCGCGCCGGCCGCCCTCGCTCGGGGTCTTCACCTCCACGTCGCGGCCCTTAAAGCTCACGCGGGCCCCCTCCACCCGCCGGTAGGGGCTCTTCTGGATCAGCACCGCCCGCCCGTCCTCGGACTCGGCCTCTCCCGCCTTCTCGGCGGGCCGCCAGGCGAGGCGGTCCCCCGAGGCGTCGCGCTCGGCCCCCTCCAGCCGGGCGGCCCCCTCCGCCACATATTCTACCGGGCGGTTGGCCGCGTCCAGCTTGGCGGTTACCGTCTTCGCTCTCAGGAGGTACCCACGGCCTCTCCCCTCCGCCCCTCCCGAGGCCCGCGCCGTGCGGGCCGCCCCGTCATACAGAATGGTCCTAGCGGTTAGCGTCTGGTCCCCCTGTTTGGGGTCGCTCCAGAGGCAGGTGGCCCCGCCGGCCGCCTCGGCGGTCTGTCGGTCCCTGAGCTTCACGACGGGCGCCTCCAGGTGCATCGCCCCCCGATCCACCACCGCCGCCCCGGAGAGTTCCAGGGGATAACCGCCTGGCCCCGCCGTGGCCCTTGCGGCGCGAAAGGCGAGCGGCGCCGCCCCCGCCGCCTCCCGGGCGCCCTTCACGGAGCCTTCGGCCTCGCTCCCTCCGCGCTCGTTCAGCCGCACCCGGTCGGCCTCGATCCGGTCGCCCCCGCGGGACCCCCGCACATGGCCCTCGAGCGTCCGCACCGCCCCCTCCACCTTCGCCCGGTCGGCGTCATACCGTCCCGAGGGGCCGTCGCCCGCCACGGGGCCCTCCAGCTCCGCCACGAAGGGCTTGCCGCCCCCCGCCAGCCCGGAGCCCGCGGGAGCCCTCAGCCGGTCCGCCCCCCGGTTCACCGTGAGCGCGCCCGGCGAGGACCAGCGCCACTGTCCGTCGGAGCCGGGCCGCATCTCCAGGAGGGCCGTGCGCACCTCCTCTCCCGCGGCGCCGCCCGCGAGGTGGACCTCGCCCCGCAGGGCCAGCAGCTCGGTGGCCCCCCGGTCGTCCAGCGTGAGGGCGCAGGAGTCCGCCCGGAGGCGTCCCTCGGCTCCCTCGCCCTCCGCGGGGGTTCCCAAAACCACCTGCCGTAGGGCGTTGCCGGGGGTGAGAATCAGGGTCCCCCCCGGCGCCCGCAGAGTCCCCGCGGGCGAGGCGAGCGCCACCGGTCCCGCCAGGTCGCCCCGGTGGGCCGCCAGGTCGAGCGTGAGTCGGGAGCAGACGAGGCTCCGCTCCGCCACGTCGTCGAACCGCACGGAGCCCTCCAGGTAAGCCTTCTGGCTGTCGCGCTGGTACCGCAGAAGGTCCGCGCGCCCCTTCAGGGTGCCGCGGCGGATAGCCACCGACTCCTCCGAGAGCACCTCGCCCTCGGGCGTCATCCGGAACCCCGGCGCCTCGGCCACCCAGCCGTCGGGCCTCGTAAGGGCGGCCTTCTCCCAGATTCTCAAGGTGCGCGTGGCCGGGTCGAAGAGCCCCTTCTCGCCCGCGATCACCGTCTCGCCGCCCCCCGTAGGGAAGGCGAGCCGCGGGCCCTGGAGCGCCTTGGCCTCACCGGGGCGCTCAGTGACGCTGAGGGCGGTGAGGACGAAGGCGACCTTCCCCGCCGACTCCTGCTCGAACCGGAAGCCCCGGGCGGTGAGGCTCCCCTGGGCAGCCTGCAAGGGCTCCGGGAGCGCCACGGGGCGGGGCGCGGACTGGCGCGGGCGGAACTTCACCACCAGGACGAGGAGGAACAGGACGAGCAGAACGGTCAGCATTCCCTGGATCAATCGTCGCCTGTCCAACCTTGACACCCTCCGGCGGTAAACCCTATAATACCACGAGAGGTGCCCTTAACTCTTTTGAAATCTTGGGCTTCTGCAATCGTGGAAAGGGGCGACCCGATGGAATCCTTCGCGCAGTCCGTGGGCGGATTCGTGGGAAGCGGCGCCACGTGGCTCATCCGCGCCTTCCTGGCCGTCATCATCCTCTTCCTCGGCTACCTGGCGGCCAAGATCGTCTCCAAGATCGTGAAGCAGCTCATCGTCACCTCCGACCTGGACCGGAAGGGGGCGAAATGGCTCGGCCTCGACACCCTCTTCGAGCGGGACCGGGAACCCAAGCGGCAGTTAGCCGTCGTCGTCGAGAAGATCGTCCTGGTCCTCCTGATGCTTCTGGTCATCCTTTTTTCACTGGAGATGCTCGGCGATGAGATGGTGACGGGGGTCCTGCAGAACGTCCTCGGCCAGATGGCCAGCGCATTGCCGCACATCTTCAAGGCCGCCCTCATCCTGGCCTTCGCCTGGGTGGTCGCGGCGGTGGTCCGGGTGGTGGTCATCAATCTCTTCAAGCGCATGCCGCTGGGCGAGAAGCTGGGCGAGCTGGTCCGCGAGGAGGAGAAGGTCCGCAAGGACGGCAGGACCCTGCCCGAGAGCGTGGGCAACTTCTTCTTCTACCTCATCCTCGTCTTCGCCTTGTTGCCCTTCTTCGAGGCCCTCGAGCTGCCCGCCCTGGTGGACCCGCTCAAGTCCATGTTCACCAAGGCGCTCAACTACGTGCCCAACGTCCTCAGCGCCCTGCTGGTGCTGGTGCTGGGGTACTTCCTCGCGCGGCTCTGCGAGCGGCTCGTGGCCAACTTCGCCCGGGCCGCCGGGGTCAACCGCTACATGGAGGAACTGCCCTACGACACCGTTCTCAAGTCGCTGGACATGGCGAAGATCATCGGCGCGCTGGTCTTCATCCTGCTCATGGTTCCCGTCCTGGGCGCCGTCTCCGAAGTCCTCAATATCGCCGTCATCACGGGCGTTTTCGGGACCATGATGAACAAGGTGGCGTCGGCCCTGCCCGCCGTCGTCACCGCCTTCGTTCTGCTGGTGCTGGGGCTCATCGTCGGCCGGTTCCTGGGGGACGTCACGGGCAAGGTTCTCAGGGACGTCGGCTTCGACGTCCTGCTCAGCCGGGTCGGCCTCGAGAGGCTGCAGAAGACCAACGACGACGAGGAGGGCGGGTTCTCGCTCTCCAAGGTGGCCGGAAACATCGTGGCCGCCGTGGTGGTGCTCCTCTTCGCCATGGAGGGCTTCGAGCTGATGCACCTCGACCTCCTGGCCGGCGCGGTCAACAAGCTGGTCCTCTACGTCCCCAACGTGGTCATCGCCTTCGTTCTGCTCGGCCTCGGCTTCTATCTGGCCCGGGTCGTGGAGCAGCTCGTGCGCGCGGGGTTCCCCTCGGAGCGCAGCTTCGAGGCCGACGCGGTGAGCCTCATGCTCCGCTACGCCATCATCGTCTTCGCCTTCTTCATGGCCTTCGACCAGCTCCAGATCGCCCACAGCATCGTCACCAACGCCTTCACCATCATGCTGGGCACCGTCGGCCTGGGCCTCGCCCTGGCCTTCGGCCTGGGCGGCCGCGACCACGCCCACGAGTACATGGAGCGGATACGCCAGTACGCCCGCTCCCGCCGCGAGAACAAGGAGGAGTGACCCCCGGAGCGCGAAGGCGCCGGGGATGACGAGGATGCGAAAATTGGAGAAATGGCCCCGATCCGGCCCGGGGAAACGGCCCGCGCCTCCCTCCTCCTCGCCGCCCCGCGGCCGCTCCCGGAGCGGCTCTTCCCCAGCGGGGTCTTGATTTCCGCGGTCCCCTCGGGTACACTCACCCGGCCCTGCTCCCGGGTAGCTCAGTTGGTTAGAGCGGGTGACTGTTAATCACTAGGTCGGGGGTTCAAGTCCCTCCCCGGGAGCCAATAAAATCATATAGTTACGAGAGGCCGCCGCAGGGCGGCTTTTGTTGTATTGCCATCCTATTGCCATGAAGGCACGATCTCGGCCCTCTGGGGCAGAGCCGGTGATAGGAACTGCGGGGGTGCGGTGGGGGATGGGCAGGGCTACCCCAGGTGGCGGTAGACTTCGCCATCGTTGCGCTTGCCGATGGTGAAGACGCGCAGAGCCTCGCCCTGGACCTCATAGATGATCCGGTATTCGCCTGCGTCGGTGCGGTAATAGGGTGCGCCTTTGAGCAACTTGGAATCGGGTGGGTGGGGCTCCCGAAGAAGGGAGAAGACCTTCTGAACGACCTGCCGGAACTGCTTCGGGGGGAGCGTGTCCAGAAACTTGAGGGCGTCCCGGCTTAGGTCGAGAGCCAGGGGGCCGGACACGGTCTAACGGCCCTTGGCCGCATGGCGCTTCTCAAGGGCCGCCAGCGCCTTTTGGGCCTTCTCGGGACCCAAGAAGCCACTCGCCTCGCCTTCCTTCGCGCGGGCGGCCCAATAGGCGTCCTCCAGGGCCTCCCAGTGCTCGTAGTTCTCGATGGGGACGACCACAGCTACCGCCCGGCCGTTCCTTTCGATGGTCACGGGCTCCCGGCGCGCCATGTCCAGCATCCGCCCAAAGCCGTTCTTCGCGTCCTTTGCCGCCAGCGTCTTCATCGTGCCTTCCCGGCCACCCAATTGGCTCAAGTGGCTCTCAGAGCTATAATAGCTCTAATAGCTCCCTATTTCAAGGCCCCAGGCTGGAGTACGTCCCGCGTTTGGTGCCAATGCGCGCGCCATGAGAGGCGAGGCTCGCGCACGCACAATGAGCAACTTTTTTTGGGGGGGAAGGGGGGAAAGGGGGGAAAAGGGGGAAGGGAGGGACATGCACTCTTGTGTTTCGCCCCCAAAAGGTGAGGGGGGTTAGGGGGGTGTTCTTTAACGGCTTCACCGCTTTTGGGTTTCATGCCTTTCCGGGCCTTTTTACGCCGCGCCCTTCAGCTTCGCCAAGGACGGTAAGAGCCGGGTTCCCTCAGTAACCACAACCCGAAGCCATGTACGGGGGGGCAAAAATGGTTTGGTGCGCGCGGACACGCCCCGGCGTGGTGCCAATACACGCAAGGGTGGGGGGAACCGTTCCGCGCGCTCACGTTGCAAACTTCGCGCGACAGGGAATTTTTTGGGGTTGATTTTTGGGGGTTGTTGTCCTGTCCAGTGCCCCGGGGAAAACCCTAGGAGAGGGGGAAAGAGTTATCGGCGTTGGGGGGTTCGCCGATGCGTCGGCGCTTTGCGCTGGGAAAGGCGGCACCCCGGCGGACTGCATACGAAGTACACGTTCAGCTCATCCGGCCCGTTTTTCGTGAGGGACCCTTCTGGTGTTCCTTCTCACCGTGCGGCGCGGTTTTTCTTGACAGGAGGGTGCGGGCGCCGTATAACTGCTTCGTACCATAAGAGAAGTGCCAAAGTAGATTCCGGGCGCCTGGGTGCCCGGAAGTTTGGGAAGGGGGTTCTGAACATGGCCCAGCGCCGCCGCCGGTCCCTGGCGTCCTTCCGCGCCTTCTCCCACCCTTTTTTTCCCCTCTTCGCCGCCTGCCTTTTGTCCCTTCTTTCCGCCTCCGTTCTGGCCCAAGAAATCATGAAAATTGCGAGCAGCGCGCCAGGGTTTTCTCCTGGCAGTGTGTACGAGCGGCTGGGCCAGGGCGAGGTGGTGGCTCCGTTCCACGGCGGTCTGACGGTGACGCACGCCTCTGCGCTGGGTTTGCCGGAGAACCTGGGCGGGGCACTGCGGCCGGTGCGGGTCTACAACAGCAAGACGCTGGAGGACGCCTTTCTGGACGACGTGCCCTCCATCAAGAGCTACACGGACGTGCCGCATGGCGCGCTGGGGACCGGCTGGCACCTGGGCTACGGGCGGGTTCTTCTGCGCTTGACGCTCCACACCCTCACGAAAGAGGACACGTCGCAGCCCATCACGCGGCCGCTCTGGTACTACCAGGACGAGTCGGGTGCGGAGCACCGGCTCTTCCGGGGCGGGAGGGTGGAGAACTGGGCGGGGCCGGGGAGCGAGCCTGCGGCGGACTGGTACTTCACGAACGACGGCTCCTACATCCGGGCATATTACGACGGCGCGGCGCACCTCTGGAGGCTCTACTTCCCGGACGGCTCCTCGCGGTTGGCGGGGGGAGCGACGGCGGGGGCCTTCATCCCCGCCGAGGCCCACCGGGTAGTGCCGCCGCCGGGGATGGTTCCCTGGTGGGACTACGTGACGAACCCCGCGGCGAACGGGTGGTACGTGACGCGGATCACCGACCGGGCGGGCAACGCGGTCCAGGTGGCGTACAACACCTACCAGAACGATCCGGCCGGGGCGGACTACCAGCCCTACGGGGGGGCCATTGCGAGCCTGACGGACTCCTTTGGGCGGGCCATCACCTTTGAGTACTACCCGGCCACGGACCCCGCCGCGCCGGGCCTGTTGTCCACGATCACCTGCGCGGGCAGGACGGAGCGGTTCTCCTACACGCAGGTGCAGTGGACCCGGCCGGGGCAGCTTGTGGGGACCACGGGGGTTTACCCCACGCTAGCGCGGGTGACGGACCCGGCGGGGCTGGAGACGGTCTACGGCTACACCGAGTACACCCGGGCGGACGGCATTCTGCGGGGCCTTTTGACGGCGGTGCACTACCCGACGGGGGCGGTGTCGCAGTACGCGTACGTTTCGTACCCCTTCCCCGTGCCGCACCCCACCGAGTCGGACCCGATGGGGTCTATCACCTGGTTCGGGCTGGCGGTGGCGTCACGCACGGTTCTGGTGGCGCCGGAGGGCGCCCCGGCGGGGACGCCGCGCAACCGGTACACCGTCACGTGGGACCGCTCCCAGCCCCACGGGCGCTACCTTGACACCTATATGATCGCGCACTACGTCCAGCCGGTGGTGGAGACCGACCCCTTAGGGACGCGGAGCGTGCGGTTCTTCGTGGCGAACAGCCTTCCGAACAGCAGCTTCTTCAAGGGAAGCCCCATTGACCTACCGCCGGGGACGGAGGTGATGACCCTCCGGCTGAGGCCCGGGAGCACCTTCGCCTTCAACCCGGCCAACCCCACCCTGGACGCCGTCACGATGGAGATCAAGCGGTGGCAATGGGGGGACGCGGTGGTGAACGGGGCGGTCTTGGGGGACGCCCACCAGTGCATGGAGAACGACCCGGACCACTGGGGCGGGGCGCGGGTGGTCTTCTACGGGAACCTGCGGGTGCGGCGGACCGAGAGCGAGGAGTTTGCGCCGCCGCCCGGCCCGCTGCCCGTGGCGGCGCCGTTCTACGGCTGGCGGCGGGTGACCGAGAACAGCCTGTGGGACGGGTTCGGCCACTACCTTCTGGCGCGGACCTCCGGGACGCCGGAGATCGGCCAGCAGCCGCCGCCGGGGCTGGGCCAGCCGCGGGTGCCGGGCCACAGCCGGATCAGCGCGAGCAGCTACGACCTGAAGACGGACATCCCGGCCACGGGACCGCCGGTCGTTTACCAGCTCGACCGGGCGGTGCTGGCCTTCTCGGGCGAGGGGGACCTGCTTCCGTCCGGCCTCGGCGCCACGGGCCAGTTCCGGGCGGTGGCGAGCGGCTACGACGCGGCGACGGGGCTTCTGGTCTCGCAGGTGGCCTACCGGCTGGTCCAGTCCGGCTTCGCCTTCGACCCGGCGACCCTGGCGCTGGGCGCGCCTGCCGCGGACGCGGGCGACAAGGCCCTCCAGATTGGTTATGACGGCTCGGGCAACGTGGTGAGGCTCTTCTACTCGGGCGGGGACGGCGGCAACGCGTACGGGTTCCACTTCGCGTGGGACCACGCCGGGGTGTCGCGGATGTCGCGCGACGGCGTCACGTACGACGAGTTCACCCGGGCGATTGACCCGGCCACAAGCCTGATTGCGAGCCAGACCGACTCGAACGGGTTCACGACCGCGTTCGCGTACGACGCGCTGGAGCGCCTCACGGCGATCCGGCCGCCGCTGCCGGAGCACCCGACGCTGGTGGCCTACCCGAACGACACGACCACCGCCGCAGGAGAAACCTGGGCGACGGGCCACGACATCCTCTTCTACCGCGGGCCGGAGGGGTTCGTTCTCACCACTTCAGACGATGTAACCGGCATGGACCCAGGCGCCAGCTACGCCCACTACCTCTCGGACGGGCTGGGGCGGACGTGGAAGACGCGGACGCTGATGCCGGACGGGAGCTTCAGCGAGGCGGTGACGGGGTACGGCCCGCTGGGGCGGGAGGTCTTTACCTCCCTGCCCTACCGTGCGGGCGACGCGGCGGTCTCGTTCGCGGCGGTGGCGCACCCGCTGCGCACGGACATCCCGGGAGACGCCTTCTCGCTCTACGTCCCTTCGAAGAACGGTTCGGCCTACGGCTCGTGGAGCAGCCTGTACGAGGAGGCCACGGCGCAGAACCCGCTGCCCTTGAACGGGACGGCGGAGCGGCTCTACCGGCCGCTCTGGGCGTTCCGGCCGGACGGGACGAGGACGGGGACGAGCTACGCCGGCCTGGTGGAGACGGCCACGGTGTACGGGATTCAGACTGGGGCCGGGACGCAGTCGGACAGTTCCACGGTCTACGCGAAGGACATTTTGGGGCGGCTGCTTTTGGTTCTGCCGCCGGCGGGGGCCAGCGCGGTGCATACTTATGACGGCCTGGGGAACCTGGCCCGGGTGGACCTCTTGACTCTCGCGGTGGCGCCGCGGGAGGCGTGCGATGCCGTGCTGGGCGCGAACGGCGGGACCAACGCGCTGCTCGCGGGCCAGGCGGCGCAGCAGCGGAGCTTCAGCTACGACGCCCTGGGCCGGCTGCGCAGCGCGAGCAACCCCGAGAACGGGACGACGAACTACCTCAAATACGACTGCATTGGGAACCTGCTGGAGGCCCAGGACGCGAACGGCGCCGCGGCGGCCACGCCCTACAAGCTCGCCAGCAGCTACGACGCGGTAGGCAGGCTGCTCTCCACGGTGAAGGCTGACGCGGCCACGGGCGCCACGATCGCCTCCCTGATCCAGAACACCTACGACACTCTGCCGGGCTTCAACGCGGGGGCCTCGCTGGGGAAGCTGGTCCAGAGCGCGAGCCTCCAGCCGGACTTTTTACAGCCCTCGCTCTCCCGGACCACCACGCTCACCTTCAGCTACAACGGCTTGAACGGGCGGATGGACTTCTTCGGCACCGGGTCGGACGCCTCGGGGGCGCAGAAGGACTACGGCTCCAGCGTGACCTACGACTCTTACGGCCAAGTGGCCCAGCGGCTCCTGCCCGAGTCGGGCGCCACGGTCGTGGAGAGCTACCAGCACGGGCTTCCGCTGAGCCGGAACTTTGTGGACGGCGCCACGCGGGTGGCGGGGCTGGGCGGGCTCCAGTACACGCCTTCGGGCGCCCTTCAGTCTTATCTCATTCATGGCCGGTACGGCGCGAACGTGGCTTTTGACGACTTCACGCGGCCTCTGGGCTTTGCGCTGAGCGGTCCTGCGGGGCCGCTCTGGGGCAACGGCTCTTTTGCGGGGAGCCCTTACCAGTATGACGGCGCGGGCAACATCGCCTCCATCGGGGCGAGCGCCACCCAGACCGACTCCTTCCAGTACGACCTTCTCTCGCGCCTCACCGCCGCGACCGTGAACGACAACGGCGTGGCGCACGGCTACAGCTACCAATACGATGCGTTCGGCAACCTGACCTCGCGGGTCGAGTCAGCGCAGGGGGCATCAAGCGTTCTGGCGGCGCTGTCGGACCCGAACCGGTATGCGAACGCCGCCTCGGCGCCCGACGCGGCCACGCTGGCGTCGTACGTCAAGGCCGTGGCCTTCGAGGCGAGCCTCGCAACGGACCCGGCCACGGGCGTAACCAACAACCGCATCGCCTCCGCCGCCCGCGGCGGCGTGATCGGCGGCGTCAACACGGGCCTTCCCGCAACCAACGCGAACTACGTTTACGATCCCAACGGGAACCTTCTGGACGACGGCCAGTTCGTTTATGCGTATGACGCGCTGAACCGCCAGACCGCCGCGTGGCACCGCGATGCTACAAAACCCCTCAACCGCGGCCTCCAGGCGGACGCTTCGGCCTACGACGCCTCGGGCGAGCGCGCGGGGCGGCTGGCCTTCGATTCCGCGGGCGTGCCGAAGAGCTTCACCCAGTACCTGCGCGAGGGGGCCGCGGTGGTCTGGGAGAACACCTGGAACGCCTCGAACGCGCAGGCTCAGGGGCAGAAGAGCTACCTCTACGCGGGGGGCCGGATGGCGCTCACGCGGGAGGCGTCGTCGGGAACCTTCACGGGCGCGCTCTACGTGGCGCAGCTCCAAGCCCAGGCGCCGCCCGGCACGGTGGTGAGCCCGCCCGCGCTGGGCGCCCCGGCCTTCGCCTACGAGGACGAGGGCGAAGAGGCCGAGGTCACCTACAACGTCCAGAACCTTGGCGCCGACGTGGCGGCCTTCGCGGTGCGGCTGGCGCGCCTGTCGCCCCCGCCTGAAGGTGACGGAAATGACGACGACAACGTCCAAGTGAAACGTATCGTGCAGCCTTCCACCGGCTGGGGCTCCGGCGTCGTGGCCGTCGTCTTCGACGATCTCCGTCCCGGCGCGGCCTACGCGGCCTCGCTCACGATCCAAACCACCCTCGGCACCGTTCCCGTTCTCGGCCCGCGCACGCTCGAGATCGAAACCGCCACCTTCACCGTTCCCCTGGCTCCTGCGGCCCCCTGCGCCTGGGCGAGGAGCCATTGGGAGTTCCACCGCGGAGACGCGGAGGGCGCGGAGGAAGAGCTGACCGTCGGCTGGGAGCACGTGGCCGCGGGCAGCGCGGCCTATGTCGTCAGCCTGAAAGCCGGGACGAGCGAAACCGTCCTCACCGCGGCTCCGGTCACGGGCAACGCCGTGACGCTCCCCGTAGCGTCTCTTCCTCTTCCTGCAAACGTCACCGCGGGCAACCTCGCCATCACGGCGCTGAACAGCGGTGCGACCGCGCAGACCGCCCTGCCCGGCGGGATCATCATCACCCCGCCCCCCGGCATCGCCTGGACCTACACCTACGGCATCTACGCTACCGACCACCTCGGCACCGTCCGCTACGTGCGCAAGGAGGACGCCGGAGGAGTCCTGGCCTCCGAAGCCCGGTTCACCTATGAACCATTCGCCGTAGAACTCCCGTCAGGCGCTGGAAACACCCGTGATAACACCCACCGCTTCACCGGCCAGGAACGCGACCCTGAGACCGGCAACGACAACTTCCATTTCCGCATGTACTCAGCCGGAATGGGCCGCTTCCAGAAACCGGACAGCATCCAAGCAGCCCTTACCATCCCGCAAACCTGGAACCTATACAGCTATGTAGTTAATAACCCGGTCAACTTCATTGATCCCACCGGGCGCGAGCCTAAGAAGGAGGATGACTGGTGGAATGATCCTGAGAAGGTAGCCAAATTCAATTGGCTGAAGTCCATCCCGGGCGTTTCTGAAATTGATGTGCCTACATGGGGGTGGGGTAATAACTTGCCAGGAATTAACGTTCGCGTGGGGATTTACTTCGACAAGGCTCTCAATCTCTCCACAGAGCAGAAGAACGCTGAATACTCAAGGCTACAAACGGAGATTCTAGGAGCGGCCTTTGAGTCCTTTGGCGCCATAGGCATCCTGTTTGATGTGTTCTATGGCGGGGACGTCTCGATCACTATGAACCCTCCCGGTTCCTGGGAGCCCGCACAGGTCACGGCTGCCAACAAAGACACTGTCCCGATTGCCCCGGGGAGCCTGAACATCATCAGAACCGACAACCCCGACTTGGCTCATAGCCATTGGGGGAGCTTCTTCATGAATGGCAAGACTGGCTTCATTGCTCTTGGTAGCCTTGCTAACTCAAGGATGGTAAGAGAGGAGATCATGCATGCTTTAGGCAACCGATGGGTTCAACCTTTCAACGCCATACACCACTGGACGTTTGAAGTAGACAGGGAGAACCTCCTCCTCTCGCTTGGAATCGTCAACCCCGTGGACATGCTCATGTATAGGCAAGCTGCGGTAGCTTACTCGCAGGCATGGTAGGGGGGGCCGTATGATGAAACCAAAGCAACGCGAAGTCACATCAAAGAGCTTGATTTGGCTTGGTCTTGGACTTGGTCTGCCAATTTGGGTGCACGGCATCATGGATGTGCTGAGGTATCCATATGGCCTGAAGGGAATTATCGCCTCAGCCAGAGAAGCGACGATGCATGAGGGGTTGCTAACTGAGATGCAGGCTGTGGGACTCTACCTTGCGTTCGCTCTCGTCCCGGTTACGTTGCTTGTCATGGGCCTTTATCTTCGTCATAAAGAGAAGCGCTTAAATGAAGGGAACGGGTGTAGTAGTTAAGCATGGATCGGGCCGCTGAAAATGGGGGGTGACGAAGCTACGGCGGATTCGGGAGGAAACGAAGCGCGGGACCGCGGGTTGTTGTGGGGATTGCCAATTTGGGACAAGTACGCGCGCGCGAGGCCCCGTACTTTTCGGGGCAAAGCCGGGCCAGGGCTCGCATGATCTCCCCATCCGTCCAGGTAGCCGGGTCGTCCGCCCGCCCGCCTTTGCGCTTCTTAGGTGTCCTGGCCCGAGCCTTTCCCTTCGTTCGCTCCCTTTCGTTCAACGTGGAGCCTCTTGGCGCTCGCCTCCTGGCCTGGGATGACAACGGGAGCACACCCAGGGAGCGGGGCGGGCGGAGCCGTCCCGGTAGTGGATAGGCGGACCCTGCCAGAAGTCGGCGCCGTGGCAGGCGAAGCAGACGACCGGGACGGGCTCGCCCACAAGCGCCAGGAGGGCGGCCTTGTTCCGGCGGAGTTCTTCCACGAGGGGCGGAGGCACTGCCCCCACCGGAGAGAATCGGAGCCGTCCGCCTTGCGCCTCAAGGGTGACTCCACGCCCCCGCAGTTCCACGAGCACTTCCGCCGCCGTCATGGTCATACCTCGCCCCATGCCTCGGGCTCGGGTTCGGCAGGCTCCTCCCGAAGAATTCGCTTCGGCTCCCGAAGAAGCAGAGTACCCGCGCTTTCTGTTTCTTCGGCGGAGTGCCCACCCTCAAAGGTTTTGGGGGCGGTACTTTGCCCGAAGAAATCGTTTCCTACGGAGTTCGGTTTCTTCGGGAGGGTTTCTGCTTCTTCGGGCGGGAGGCTCCAGAACCACCCGCCGGGTTCACCGGGACGGCCTTGGTGGTGAGGTTTGATCCCGAGGCGGGTCTTCGCTTGGGTAAGGGCGTACCTCCCCACGCCCGCTTGTTCCGCGGCCAAGAAGACTTGCTTCGACGGGACGGACGCGCCGTCCTTCAGGAGTTCCCGAAGGAAGCCTTCCGCGTCTTCCTGGGTTCCGACCACCTCCGGGTCTGTGGGTGCGCTCAAGAGGCTGTCCGCTGTGTGAAGGGAAGTTCCCCGCCAAGCCACCCGCGAGGTTTCGCCTGCACCGGACACCTCCGCCGTGGTCAAGGTGAAGGCGAGGCTTTGGGGGGTCTTCCCGAGGTTGCTTTTTACGCTTGCGAGAATTCGGGTTGACTCGCTCCCCGGTTCCCGATGAACCAGGAGCACGGAACGGGCCGCCCCGCCGATTCCAATGGAGCCGCCGCCACGGTAGAGGGCCTTGCCGCCGGGGCTTTTGTTCAAGTGCCGGATGCAGACAATCGCCGCTCCGGTTCGTTCTGCCATAGCCCGTAAGGGTGACAAGGCGCGCCTAATATCTTGATCTTTGTGGGAGTCCACCTTGCCCGAAAAGAAGGCCATGACGGGGTCCACTATCACAAGCACCGCCCCCACTCGCGTCATGGCGCGTTCCACTTCGGGGAGGTCCTCGGGAATGGAGATAGGCCGGAAGCCTCCTGCGCCGTCCGGCAGCTCGTCCAGGTAGAGCGCCTGCGCGAGGTCCGCCCCAGCCGCTTCGAGCCGCGGGCGGATCGTATCAGCCGCGCCGTCCTCCGCTGTCATAACCAAGACGCCGCCGGGTTCGCACGCCGCGCCGTCGGGGAAGGCCCGCCCGCGAGTCAACCTAGCCGCAAGGTCGAGGAGCAAGGTCGTTTTCCCTTCGCCCGGGTCGCCGTCCACAATGGTGACTTTGCCGAAGGGTATCCACCCGCGCCAAAGCCACCGCACGGGCGCCGCCTTTACATCCTGAAGAATCAGGCCAAGGGGCGGAGCCTCCGGCGCCTTGAGTTCGGGCAACGCGGCGAGGACCGCCCCTAGGCCGGGCCCTACGCGCCGGTGGAGGTTGTCCACGTCGCCGCCCGGCCCGAGGTCCGCCGGGAGAGCCAGCGCCACGGCCTCCAGGCCCGCCCCACGAAGAGCCTCCATCGCCGCGCGGGCTCCCTTCCGGCCCGCGCCGTCCAGGTCGTACACCACCGCGAAGCGGGAGAAGCCAGAGCCCCGGAGGGCTTCGGTCATCTCCGGCGAGAGCTTCACCCCCTCGCCGCACGGGCAGACAGCGGGGACGCCCCGAAGCTCGCACGCCCAGACCGAGGGCTCGCCGTTGACGAGGTAGAGGACAGCGCCGCCGGTCCGCTTCGCCTCCGGCAGTCCGTACCAGTGAGCCCGCCCGCCCTTCGCCGTCCAGGTGTACTTGGGCTTGCCGCCGTCTAAGAACTTGACGCGGGATACGCCGACGCGGGTCGAGTACAAGAGGGCGGGGCGCCCCAAAAGGGTCCCCGGCTCCACCCCCCACGTTGAGACGAGGGTCTTGGGGTCGAGGCGCCGGGTCTCGCAGAATTGGGCGAAGGTTGGGGATGAAGGCGAAGGGATAGGAGCCGCCGCTTTCGCCGGTCCTGGGGCCGCATAGCGCGTCGTTTCGGGACGCTCCGGGCCAAGGTCGCGGGCCTCCAGCCGGAGGACAGACAAGAGCGTTGGCTCGGAACAGCCCGCGAAGCATTTGACCCCCACCCATCCGCTCGCCTTGAGCCACGCCGAAAAGCTGGGGTTGGCGTCGTCGTGAGCCGGGCACTGCGCCGTGATTCTGTCCCCTGAGCGTACAGGCTTCTTGCCCGCCGCCAGCAGAGCCGCGTGGATTCGGTCAAGCGCCGCGCTCATGACGCGCCCCCGAGAATCGCTTCCTTCGCTCTGCCGTGACTTGCACAGGTGTTTTTTCGGGGGGAAACACTCCGGTTAGGGCAACTGCATGGGTCCGGCCTTTTTCGAGTTTGTTTCTTCGCGTAGGGCATCCATGCGCGCAGGGGGCAAGTCATGACCTGGCAGTCTTGCCGTCCGTCAACATACTCGCAGCAGCACTCGGCGCACTTCGCGAGAACGGCCTGGCCCAGCGTCAGACGTTGGCCTGCCCGAAACCGCCGAAGGTTCGCGCAACCGCGGCCGCTCAAGACGCACCGCTCTTTCGGTCAAGCGCCGCGCGCTCTTCAGCCGTTGACTGGAAAGTCCGCTGAGCCAAGTAGTCTTCGAGGTCCGCAAGGCGGTAGCGGACCCGTCCGAAACCGTTGTTTCCCAACCGGATGAATCTTGGGCCTCTCCCAAGGTGGCGCCAAACGCGCAGCGTCTGGGGCATGACCTCGAGTCTTGCGGCTGCCTCTTTTGTAGTGAGCGTGACCAAGTAGATCGGTGCTTCTTGTGTTTCTTCGGGTGTAGGTTGAAGAGCCTTGTCCATCTTGTCCTCCTGTCATGGGGCGTGTACGGGGCACGCCTAACAGTGGACAAGATGCGACGGCGTTATTCCGGAATGGTTAGCATTCCGGAATTTATATGGGGGTTTCTCGAATGATGTCCCGAACTCTCTTGAAGCTGATGCTTCGTGGTTTTCCCTTCCGGTCAGCATAGTCAATGGGTAAAGTCCTAGTCCAGCCACCAGAAGTGGGGGTAAAGTGGCTGGCATGGGAGTCGTTCACAAGTGCCCAAGATGCGGTGAGAACAAGCACTGGCGGGTG
>JAKAIJ010000186.1 GCA_021814355.1 Acidobacteriota bacterium | reverse complement strand
GGCGCCCACCGAAGAGGAGCGCGCCCACCCCTACCTCTGGCGCTTCTGGCGCCACCTGCCCATGCTCGGCAAGGTGACCATCTACGACCGCTCCTGGTACGGCCGCGTTCTGGTGGAGCGCATCGAGGGGTTCTGCGCGAAGGCCGACTGGCAGCGCGCCTACGGCGAGATCAACGCCTTCGAGGAGCAGCTCACCGACTTCGGGATCGTTCTAGTGAAGTTCTGGCTCGCCATCACCCCCGAGGAGCAGCTGCGCCGCTTCAAGGACCGCGAGGTGACGCCCTACAAACAGTACAAGATCACCGAGGAGGATTGGCGGAACCGCGCCAAGTGGGACGCCTATGAAGCCGCCGCGGTGGAGATGTTCGAAAAAACCAGCAGTGCCGCGGCGCCCTGGGTCCAGGTGGAGGCGGTGGACAAGAACTACGCCCGGGTGAAGGTTCTCCGAACGGTGGTCCAGCGGTTGAAGAGGGAACTGAGCTGAGGCCCGGCGGCGTTCTCGCCGTGCTATAATCCGCCGCTGCGGCGGGCTCGGTGGAGCCCGCCGCCTCCGGAGCCAGCCATGTCCGTGACCGAAGCGCGCCTGCTCGAGCTGAAGCGGATCCTCTCCCACTACGTGAAGAACCATAAGCGCGAGGCGCTCAACGCCGCGCGCGACCTCCTGGACGAGTTGGAGGGGGCGAAGGCCATCACCGCCATGGGCTGCCGCGAGGAGTGCGCCCCCTGCGCCTGGGGCCGCCCCGGCGCCGCCGCCTGGCAGAACCCGTGCCGGCTCTGGTCCCTGCGGGAGTCGCTCTCGGACCTGGACCCGAGGGCCCCCGCCGGCCCCGCGGTCCGCAGGCAGGCCGCCGAGCTCCTGGAGGCCCTCGAGAAATCTCTCTTGCCTACTTGACGCCGCCATGAAGGCTGCGTCCCCCCGCTGTGCGCCCGGGGTGCCGCTTGCCTCGTTCCCCCGCGCGGACTATGTTGGGGGCAGAGGAGGGGAGGCGCCATGGCCCAGGCGGCGAGAGAGCAGCGCCGGTTCCCGAGGATCCCGTCGCGGTTCCACGTTCTGGTCCGGCGGGAGGACAACTGGGACGACGAGACCTTCACGAGGACCGAGGACGTGGGCCTCGGCGGGTGCCTCTTCTCCCACCCTAAGCGCTTCGAGGCGGGCGACCGGCTCTTCATGGCCATCGCCGTCCGGGAGCGCATCGTCGAGGTGGGGGCCCGCGTCGTCTACGTCCTCGCGCGGGAGGACGGCGGCTTCGACACGGGGGTGGAGTTCACCCACTTCCGCCCCGCCGACCGTCCCGTCCTCGCCGAGCTCTTCGTGGACCTCGAAACCCGCCCCGGCGTTACGACCTGACGGCGCCGGGCGGGCTTCTCCAGGCGCCGGCGGCCGCGAGGGACGGACGGTGAACGAAGGCTTCGTCTACCGCGAGATCATCGGCCGCGGCGGCGCCGGGCGGACCCTCCTCGCGCACCTGGCCGTGCGTTACGGCCACACGCCCGAGGCCGAATGGGCCGAGCGCATCGCCGCGGGGAGGGTGCTTCTGGACGGCGCGCCGGCGAGCGCCTCCCGGGTGCTCATGGCGGGGCAGGAGCTTCGGTGGGTGCGGCCGCCCTGGCGCGAGCCCGAGGCCCCAGGTTTCTACGCGGTGCTCCACGAGGACGCGGCACTCGTGGCCGTGGCCAAGCCCTCCGGCCTGCCCACCCTCCCCGGCGGTGGCTTCCTGGAGAACACGCTGCTCTCTCTCGTCCGGCGGCGCTACCCCGGCGCCTCGCCCGCCCACCGGCTCGGCCGGGGAACCTCCGGGGTGGTGCTCTTCACGCGCACCGCCGAGGCGGGGCGGACCGTGGCCGCCGCCTGGCGCGACCGCCGCGTCACCAAGGTCTACCGCGCGCGGGTCGAGGGCTCGCCTGCGCGCGACGTTTTCTCCGTGGAGGCGCCCATCGGTCCGCTTCCCCATCCCCGGCTGGGCCGGGTCCACGCCGCGAGCCCCGGGGGAAAGCCTTCCCGCAGCGACGTCCGGGTGATCGAGCGCCATGGGACGGCGAGTCTGGTGGAGGTGGCCATCACCACGGGCCGGCCCCACCAGATCCGCATCCACTTGGCCGCCTGCGGCTACCCGCTCGTGGGCGATCCGCTTTACGCCCCAGGCGGGGCCTTCCGCGGGAAGGGCGCCGCCCTCCCCGGCGACACGGGCTACCTCCTCCACGCCCTCCGGCTCGTTCTGCCCCACCCCGCCACGGGCCTTCTCCTTCGGCTCGAGTGCCCGCCCCCCCGCGCTCTCAGGAGCCAGAACGAAGGCATGTAGGCAACGGAGAAAGCCTTCTCCTCCCCACCTCTCCCTTTGCGCCCCGGCGCGAGACCGTCTTGGATCTTCTCTGATTCGAGGGAACGAAGCGAGAAGAAATTAGGTCGCGCAAAGCCGCAAAGGTCGCAAAGAGAAAACTAAAGATTCTGCCTTTTGTAAAGAAGGAGTTTTTCTTGGCGTACTTGGCGCGAGGCCTATTTTTGTAATCTCGCCCTGCCTTATTTCTTGTCCCGAAGTCTTCCCCTCGGCTCCGCGATTTTTCTTGACAGCCCGCGTCCGGCCCCGTACATCCTCTTTCAAATGAGGAACGCCCACATTTTGTAGTACTCTTTGGGAGGGGAACCATGGCGAGAAGGCGCGTTCGGGCGTGGGGCACCGTGTGGAAGCTCGGCCTCGGGGCACTGGCGTGCCTGGGTCTGGCGCTGGCGCCCAAGACGGCCTCGGACCCGGTGCTGCCGGTCCAGTCGGGGCAGACGCCCTCCGGCCAAGGGACGATGGTGTCGGGGGCGGTGAGCGGGTTCACGGGCTCCTACTCCACCTCGGTCCCCGTGGAGGTGATCCCCGGGCGCAACGGGCTCCAGCCCTCGGTGGGGCTCTCCTACACCTCGTCGTTGGCGAGCGGGCTGGCGGGCACCGGGTGGGGGATTCCGGTCTCCTCAGTCTTCCGCGTGGGCCCCGGACGCGGCGCTCCCACCTACGGCCCGGACGACCGCTTCTTCCTGAATCTGAACGGCGCGAGCGTGGAGCTGATGCCCCTGGGGCCCACGGCGATCGAGGGCTCGGACGCCAAGCGGAGCTTCCGCACCCGCGTCGAATCCTGGAGCAACGTGATCGCGCACTACCTCATCTGGACGTTCACCCGCGGCAACGTGACCCAGACCGTCCTCACCGACCAGGTGGCCTGGTGGGAGGTCTGGAGCAAGTCCGGAGAGCGGTATTACTTCGGCCCGCTGCCCGCGACGGGCGGCGCCCCGGCCGACACCGAGAGCGATTACTCGTTGGCCTACTCCGACCCGCCGAGCGGCCCCAACGCGGAGCCCCGCCGCAACCAGTGGATGCTCCGTCTCGTCTCGGACGCGGACGACAACACGATGGAGTACCGCTACTGCCAGGGGCGCGACGTAGGCGGGGCCTGGACGAGCGCGGGCAACCTCCTGCCCTCCGAGATCCTCTACGGCGGGAACCGCGCCCTCTCAGGCTACCACCACTTCGCGAGCGTGCGGTTCGTCTGGGAGGACCGCCCCGACAAGCGCCACTCGTTCTGGAACGGAACGCGGCAGGATGTGGGGGACCGGCTCGCGAAGATCGAGGTCCTCTACGAGCAGGCCGTGCAGCGAAGCTACTACCTGGGCTACACGGTGAGCGACTGGACCGGCCAGAGCCTCCTCGCCTCGGTGCACATCAACGATCCCGCCTCCTCCTACCCGAAGGTCGAGTTCGCCTACTCTAAAGCCACGGGGGCGCAGCCCATCGAGTGGACACAGGACTCTTCCGCCACTTACGGCCACATCGAGGGCCTTCCCCTGACCCGAAACTTCTATCAGGCGGGCGGCTTCCCGGGGGGCGGCGACGGCTTCGCGGGCACCGCCTCGAATGGCGCGCTCTTCCTGGACGTCAACGGCGACGGGCTGCCCGACAAGCTGGACGCTTACGACGGGTTTGACGCGGGGACGGGGCAGGCCGACCCGGAGGTGCGGGCGCTCTACTTGAACCCCGGCCCCAGCGGCGGCACCTGGATCCCCGTGCAGGGGCTCTCCTACCCGGGCCAGCCGGTGGGCTACTACCTCGTGTCGGGGCAGTACCAGCACGGGATGGTGGATTTGGGAGTGCGCTTCGCGGACATCACGGGGGACGGCATTCCCGAGAAGATTGACAGCAACCGCCGGGCGGACAACGTCCCCTGGGCGAGCGCCGTCTACCTCGGGCGGAAGGACGGCACGGGGTGGGACCAGGACGTGCTGGGCTCGGTGGTCCATCTCCCGAGGGGGATCATCGCCCAGCCCACCTGCTCGGGCGAGGAGAGCTTCGCGCTCTTCCCGGTCCCGCTACGCGGGGGAAGACCCGAGGCCCTGAAGTGGGGGATCGTTCCCCGGAGCGGCGGGACCGCCGGGGGGCGGCTCCTCTTCACCTGGAGGGCCGATCCGGGGGTGCTCAAGGGCAACTTCCCGGTCACCATGGCCACCGGACTGAAGACGGGGACGGGCCCCATCGTCTGGACTGCGCCCAAGGACGTCCCGACCGTGCGGTCGCAGGCCTACATCGGGATGCGCTGCCTGGAGAATCTCGGGCCCGGCTCCTACACCTTCTATGTCCAGCTGACGAGCACCCCGCCGCGCGGCGGGGGCGGCGGCGACATCGTCAAGATTTCGCTCCCGTTCACCGTCGTCGCGGGGCCCGACACGACCCCGCCGGAGGTCCACTTCACGCAGGTTCCCCAGGACGGGTTCGTCACGCGGCTTGACTTCGCCTGGACCGCCTCAGACGGCGGCGGCGCCGTCACGTACGCCACCTGGCTGGCGCCGCCGCAGGCGGACGCCTCCCCCGAGGGCGGCGCGACGTCGGCGGCCTTCCCCATCGGCGATGTGGGCCTGGGGGGGACCTTCCTGGTGGTCGCCTACGACGCGGCGGGGAACATGTCCCCGGCCGAATGGGCCTACGACGGCGGGCGTTTCAAGCCCTACGCGAGCGTCCTTCTGGTCCCGGGCGACCACGCGACGATGAACTCCGTGGAGCAGGGCACACAGTTCGTGGACGTGAACGGCGACGGGCACGCCGACATGCTCTCGTTCCAGCAGCTCTACTACTCCCCCTCGCAGATGGTGCTGTTCGCCGCGGCGAGCCTGTTCAACCCCAAGACGTTCCAGTGGGAGCGGGCGCCGGAGTGGACCGCGGGGGCCGAGCCCTTCGTCTCCATTGACCAGAACACCTCGGAGGTGAGGGACACGGGCGTCCGGCTCGTGGACGTGAACGGGGACGGCCTGCCGGACGAGGTGGAGTCCTATGACGACCAGGGATCGGGGGCATTCACGCGGTGGGTCCGGTACAACAACG
>JAKAIJ010000185.1 GCA_021814355.1 Acidobacteriota bacterium | reverse complement strand
GATGGCGCTCGCGGGCGGCCCCCTCCAATCCCTCCCGGAAGTCGGGGTGGGCGATGGCGATGAGCGCCCTGGCCCGCTGGGAGAGGTTCTTCCCCCACAGGGAGGCCACTCCGAACTCGGTGACCACGTAGTGCACGTCCGCGCGGGTCGTCACCACCCCGGAGCCCGGCTTGAGGGTGGGGACGATACGGCTCATGGCTCCCTCCTTGGCGGTAGCGGGCAGGGCGATGATGGGCTTGCCGCCCCGGCTCGCCGCCGCTCCGCGGATGAAATCGAGTTGGCCGCCGAACCCGCTGTAGATGTAGGTCCCGATCGAATCCGAGCAGACCTGGCCCGTCAGGTCCACCTCGAGGGCCGAGTTGATGGCCACCAGGTTGTCGTTCTGAGCCACGATGTAGGGGTCGTTGGTGTGGTCCACCGGGTGGAGCTCGAAGAGGGGGTTGTCGTCCACGAAGTCGTAGAGCGCGCGGGTGCCCAGGATGAAGGTGGAGATCACCTTCCCGGGATGGAGGGTCTTGCGGCTCCCGGTGATGATGCCCTCCTCCATGGCGCGCATGAGGCCGTCCGAGATCATCTCGGTGTGGATGCCCAGGTCCTTCTTGCCCGTGAGGAGGGAGAGGACGGCGTCCGGGATTCCCCCGATCCCCATCTGGAGGGTGGCGCCGTCGGGGATCATGTCGGCGATGTAGGCGCCGATGCGCTGCTCCACGTCGGTGGTCGGTTTGCCCTGGAGTTCCAGGAGAGGCCGGGAGACCTCCACGATCCGGGTGGCCCTCGAGACATGGACGAAGGCGTCGCCGTGGACGCGGGGCATCTGGTCGTTCACCTGGACGATGACGGTCTTCGCCGTCTCCACCGCGGCCTTCTGGGCCATCACCTCGAGCCCGAGGCTCATGAAACCGTGGTCGTCCGGGCGCGAGCACTGGATCATGGCCGCGTCCACCCGGACGGCCCCCGACCGCACGGCCTTCGGGATCATGTGCAGGTGGATAGGGACGTAGGCGGAGCGCCCGTCGTTCACCGAGGGCCGGTCCGCCGGCCCCACGAAGAGCGAGTTGTGGTGGAAGGCCCGCTCCATCCCCGGCTGGGTCAGGGGGTCCTTTCCCATGAGGAGCACGTGGGAGAGGGTCACGTCCCGCAGCTCTCCGGCCCGCGCCCCGAGGGCTTCCATCAGCTCGAAGGGGGCGGCGGCGTTGCCGCTCAGCCAGACCCAGTCCTCCGACTTGATCTCGGCCACCGCCTCCTTTGCCGAACAGAGCTTCGCTCGGTACTGGTCCATGATCGCCATGGCTCACCCCTCCAGCAACGCGTCCAGGTTCTCCGCCCGGTCTCCCACGCCGTGACGGACGACCCGGCCGCGGTAGGCGTAGCAGCCCCGGCGCAGGTCGGCGTGGGCCCTCAACCCGCCGTCCAGTCCCTCCCGCTGGAAGCTCAGGAGGTAGGGCAGGACCGTGTGGGTATGGGCATGGGTGGCCGAGCGGGCCACCAGCGAGGGGCAGTTGGGGACCGCGAAGTGGAGCACCCCCTCGCGGACGAACACGCCGCCGGTGGGCCCCTGCAGGCGCGTGGTCTCCACGCAGCCGCCCTGGTCGAAGGAGAAGTCGAGGATGGCCCTGCCGGGGCGCATCCGCCGGACCATCTCCTGGGTTACCACGATGGGCGCCACCTCGCCAGGGTGGAGGACGGCGCCCACCAGCACGTCGGCGAAGCAGACGAACTTCTCCACGTTCTCCTTGGTGGCCAGCGCGGTGATGACCCGGCCCTGGAAGAGCTGGTCGAGGACCTCGAGCCGCTTCTTGGAGATGTCGAGGATGTAGACGGTGCAGCCCAGCCCCGAGAAGGCGCGGGCGGCATAGAAACCCAGGGTCCCGCCCCCCACCACCACCACGTCGGCGGGGGGGATGCCGGGGGCGCCCGTGAGGAGGATGCCGATCCCCCCCGACTCCGTCTCGAGCAGGCGCCCCGCGATCTGCGGAGCCAGCATCCCCGCGATCTCGGAGGAGACCCGCAGAACCGGCAGGGTCCCGTCGTCGTCCTGGATGATCTCGTAGCCGATGGCCGTCACCTGGGACCGGGCCATGATGTCCCGCACGGACTCCCAGCCCACCGCCAGGTGCCAGAAGGCCATGACGCCGGCCCCGGCCTGAAGCTGGGCGAGCTCCTGGGGGGACGGAGCCGTGATCTTGACCACCAGGTCGGCGTGGCCGAGGACCTCCTCGTGCGAGTAGACCACCTGGGCGCCGGCTTTGCGGTAGGCCTCGTCCAGGAAGCCCGCGGCGGCTCCCGCGGCGCTCTCGACCACCACGCCGCCGCCGGCCTCCACCAACTCGCGGACCCCCGCCGGCGAGAGCGCCACGCGCTTCTCCTCGCACTTGCCCCGAATGGAATGCTCCTTGGGAACCCCGAACAGCATGGGCCACCCCCTTTTCTCCGCGACACGCCCGGAGCGCGCCGAGCCCCTTGCGCGCCGCGGGCATGGACTTGTGTCTTCTTTCCCGTCTCGTCCTGAAGCGGGTCCCCGCCCCCCACGGCGCGCGGCCTCCGAACGGCGCCCGTTCACCGCCTCCGGCCAGAAGGCCCCGGGCTCTTTTTCCGGGCAAAACCGCCGCACCCGCCCCCGGTCGAAAATATAGCACAGGGAGAGGGCGGCCGGAACCGTGAAATCTCCGCAGGGGCTTGACCCAGAAACGCCCTTCGGCTATAGTGTTTGGGCACGCCGAGAGGCGTGAGGAGGGTTCATGATCGCGCTCCTGTGGGTCATCTACGTGCTCGACTGCCTGCTGCTGATCGGGATCATCCTGCTGCAGCCCGGCGAGGGCGGCGACCTGGCCTCCGCCTTTGGAGGCGCCTCGTCCCAGACGGCCTTCGGGGCCCGGGGAAGCGCCACCTTTCTCCAGAAGCTCACCACGACCCTGGCCGTCCTGTTCATGGTCCTCTCGGTGCTTCTGGTGGTGGCCACCAACCTCAAGTCCCGTAACATCCTCGAGAGAAACCTCCCAACGGTGACCCCGGCGCCCCAGTCCGAGAAGAAGGCCGAGCCGGCCAAGCCCGCAGCGCCTCCGGCCCCCGCCAATCCGGCTCCGGCCAGCCCGGCGCCCGCACCGGCCAAGTGACGTGAGCATCGTCCCCCTGAGTGCCGAAGTGGTGGAACTGGCAGACACGCTATCTTGAGGGGGTAGTGCCCGAAAGGGCGTGGGGGTTCGAGTCCCCCCTTCGGCACCAATCTTCAGGACGCCCGGCGGCAGGTCGCAAGACCTGCCGCGCGTCTTTTACGAAGGCATCGGAGAAGGGGGGGCGAGAAGGGCGGGAGACGCCGTGGCCGCGCCCCGAGGCCGCAAGCGAGGAACGAGCGGCCGCAGGGATGCGCGGCGAGGCGAGGGACCCGCCCCGGGTCTCGTAGCCCGGCGTGGAACGCAGCGGCGGGACTCCGACCGCCGCGAGGCTCCCGCAGGGCAAGAGACCGAGTCCCCCCTTCGGCACCAATCTTCAGGACGCCCGGCGGCAGGTCGCAAGACCTGCCGCGCGTCTTTTGCGAAGGCATCGAAGAAAGGAGAACAAGAAGCCCGAGGAGGCGCCGCTAGGGTCCGCGCGTGGAGCGCGCCGCGAGACGCGAAGACAGGGAGCGTCGAGCCACCGCGCTCACCCGATGGTGAGCCCCTTGGCCGCCTCGGTGACCACCGCGGGGAACACCCCTAGGTAGAGGGTCAACAGCGCCGTGGCCCCGAGGACCGCCCAGGTGGCCGCCCCCACCACCGGCGCCGGCGCAGGCTCTTCGCCCGCGGGCGGGAAGTAGAGGGCCACCACCGTCTTCAGGTAGTAGTAGGTGGCGATGACCGCGCCCAGGAGACCCAGCGCGGCAACCCAGTAATGATGGGCGCTCACCAGCACGCCGAAGACGTAGAACTTGCCCAGGAACCCCGCGGTGAGCGGGATTCCCGCCAAGCTGAACAGAAAGAGGGCGAAGAGGGCCGCGAGGAGCGGCGAAGCGGTGCCCAGGCCCGAGAAGCTCCGGAGCGGCTCGTCCTGGTTCTCGGGCCGCTCCACCGCGCCCGCCACCGCAAAGGCGCCGAAATTCATGAAGAGGTAGGCCGAGACGTAGAAGAGCAGCGCCTCGAGCATCCGCTGTCCCAGCGGGGCGCCCAGGCCCAGGGCCGCGAGGCCCAGCGCCAGGAACCCCGCGTGGACGACCGACGAGTAGGCCAGCAGCCGCTTGATGTGGCGCTGGGTGAGGGCCACCATGCTCCCCGTGAAGATGGTGAGGAGGCCGATGGCGGTGAAGATCGCCGCCCACTTCCCCGACAGGAGCGGGCTCTGGGAGAAGGCCGAGAGGAAGACGCGCAGGGCCGCGGCCAGGGCCGCCGTCTTGCCGCCCACCGCCATGAGCGCCGTGACCGGCGTGGGCGCCCCCTGGTAGACGTCGGGGGCCCAGAAGTGGAACGGGATGAGCGAGAGCTTGAAGAAGAGTCCCACGAGGAAGAGCAGAAACCCCATGAGGAGCATGGGCTCCCCGAAGGCCGGAGCGCCCTCCGCAAGGCGGACGGCCATGCCGGCGTAGTCGAGCGAGCCGAGGGAGCCGTAGAGGAGGGCGGCGCCCATCAGAAGGAAGGCCGAGGAGAAGGCGCCCAGGAGGAAGTACTTGAACGCCGCCGCGATGGAGTTCTCGTGCTCCCTCAGGAGCCCCGCCATCACGTAGAAGCTCAGGGACATGAGCTCGAGGCCCAGGTAGAAGACGATGAGGTTGGTGGCGGAGGCGAGGGCCATCATGCCGGTCGCGGCCAGGGCCACGAGGCCGTAAAGCTCGGCGCGGTCGCGCCGCTTCTTCGCGAGGTAGTCGGTGGAGAGGGCCATGGCGAAGAGCGCCGCCAGCAGGAAGAGCGCGTCGAAAAACAGGGCCAGCCGGTCGCACGAGAGCAGGGCCCCCGGCACCGGCCGGACGCCCTCGGCCCAGAGCAGCCGGACGGAGCCGCATCCCAGGAGTGCCGTGAGCCCGACTCCCGCGTACCCAACCGCGCGCCCGCGGTTCAGGAAGGCGGCCAGCAGCAGCAGGAGCAGCGCCGCCGTTCCCGTCGCCGCGACCGGAAGGGTTCCCAGGACCAGGTCGTTCATGCGGTGCGCGCCCCCCTCACGCGAAGAAGTAGAGCAGCACGAGCAGCGCCGCCAGGATGAAGAGACCGTAGTTGCGGATGTAGCCGGTCTGGAAGAACCGCAGCAGCATCCCCAGGACCTCGTTGCTGTAGGCCACGACGTTCACGGTGCCGTCCACCAGCCAGCGGTCCACACCCCAGGCGAACCCGCTCATCGCCACGAGCGGCCTGATGAAGGCTCCGGAGTAGAGTTCGTCCACGAAGTACTTGTTGAGCAGGAGGCGGTAGGGGCGGTGGAGGGCGAGGGCCAGCCGGGA
>JAKAIJ010000184.1 GCA_021814355.1 Acidobacteriota bacterium | reverse complement strand
GTCCCCCCGGTGGAGTACCGCCCCCCGCTTGAGGGGCTGCGGGCCTCCGCCGCCCGCGGGGACGAAGATGGCCGTCCCCTTCACGAAGGTGACCTGGGCCCAGAAGGGTTCGGCAGCCCGGGCCGCGAGGCCCGCGCCGCACAACAGCACGACGGTCGCGACGAACCTGCGAAGGCTCATGGGAGCACCTCCCGATCCATGGAGTGATGATACCGCATCCGAGTCCGTTGGCAAGCGGGGCCCCGCGCGGGTGCGCGCGATCGGCGGAGAAATGGTGGGTTCAGCCCTCCACGAGCAGCGCGGGCAGTGATCCCTGGCGCTTTCCCGTGACCCGCGCCCGGCCGTTCTTCAGAAGGACGTTCACCTCGGTGCGGAACCCGAAGCGCCCCTTGAGGTAGATGCCGGGCTCCACGGAGAAGACCGTGCGGTCCAGGAGGCGCCTCGTGTCGTGGGTCTCGTAGTCGTCCATGTTGGCGCCGTCGGCGTGGTCCTCCTCGTGGATGGAGTGGCCCGTGCGGTGGATGAAAGCGTCTCCGTATCCCGCCGCCTCGACCACGTCCCGCGCGGCGCGGTCCACCTCCCAGCCGAAGACGGTGCGAACGGCCACCTCCTCGGCCTTCGCGACGCCCGCGTCCCGGGCCCTGCGGACCACGTCCCACACGGCCGCCTGCTCGGGGGGGACGGCGTCGCCCGTCCAGGCGCACCAGGTGAGGTCGCCGTAGACCGCCCCCTTCGCCCGCTCCTTGCCCCAGAGGTCCAGAAGGAGCACCTGGCCGGGGCGGATCTCGGCGCTGCCCTGTTCGAGCGGCTCGTAATGGGGGTCCGCGGCGTGGGCGTCCACCGCCACGATGGGGGGCGCCTCTGTGGTGAGCCCCCGGGCCTCCATGAAGGCGAGCATCTCCCGCTGGAGGGCCCGCTCCGAGAGCATCCCCCCCCCGCGCAGGGCGGATTTCACCCGGTCGAAGGCCATCTCCACGCACGCCTCCAGGACCTGCACCGCGCGCAGGTGGCCGGCCTCCTGCTCGTCCGAGAGGGTCGCCTCGAACCGGGCCACCAGATCGCCCGAGGAGCAGAGCTCCACGCCCAGGTCCCGGAGGAAGTCCGCCAGCCCCGCATCGAGCCGCCCCAGCGCGGGGACGATGGACTGGGGGGAAAACTGGACCGCCAGCCGCCTGCGTCCCTGAAGCAGCCGCCCCAGCTCCGCCTGCCACTCCTGCCAGCGGCCGTAGAGGACCCGCCGGCCGGGAACGGAGTCCAGGGAGTCCGGCTCGATCCCATGGCAGAGGCGGATGGGCTCTCCCTCGGCGGGGATGAAGTAGAACCACCGGCGGGTAGCCATGAAGCGCTCCTGGAGCCCGAGGAGCTTGAGGGCCACCGGGTCGCTCCCGCGGAAGCAGGCGAAGAGCCAGCCGTCGAGGCCCTCCTCGCGCAGGGCGTCCTGGATGAGAGGCAGGTCGTCCGGGTTCATGGTAGAATAGCCCTCCTGGTTTCGATTATGCCCCATGGGCCCGGGTGAGAAAAGGGGCCGTGGGGCGTTTTCGCGCGAGGTGCTCCGGCCGATGCAGGGGTTTCCCTTCTCGACGCCCATCGAAGTTCGATTCAGGGACCTCGACGCCATGGGCCACGTGAACAACGCGGTCTTCGTCACCTACTTCGAGATGGGCCGCGTCGCCCTCTTCGAGGCGCTCTACCGAACCCGCCGGTTCGAGGAGCTGGACTTCATCATGGCGCGGGTCGAGGTGGACTTCCTCAGGCCCGTGCGGCTCCACGACCGCGTCGAGCTCGGGCTACGCGTCGCCTCTCTGGGCACCACCTCCTTCACCCTCGAGTACCTCCTCGCCGCGGGGGGCGAGGCCGCGGCGCGCGGCCGCTCCGTGCAGGTCTTCTACGATTATGCGCAAGGCGCCAAGAAACCCGTTCCGGAGCGGTTCCGGGCCGCCGCGGCGGCGTACCTGACCCCGGGGGGCCCATGCTGAACCTCCGCGAGATCGAGATCTCCGGCTTCAAGTCCTTCGCCGAGCGCACCCGCATCCTCCTGCCGGGCGACGTCCTGGTGGTGGTGGGCCCCAACGGCTCGGGCAAGAGCAACGTGGCCGACGCGGTCCTCTGGTCGCTCGGCGAGCAGAGCGCCAAGAGCCTCCGCGGCAAGTAGATGCAGGATGTCATCTTCAACGGGACGCCCAAGCGGCCCCCCTCGGGCCAGGCCGAGGTCATGCTCTGCTTCGAGGACTCGGACGGGACGAAGGTCCACCTGGGCCGGCGGCTCACCCGGTCCGGCGAGAGCACCTACCTCATTGACGGCCGCCCCTCTCGGCTGAAGGACGTCCACGAGTTCTGCCACCGCAACGCCATCTCGGTCCAGGGCAGCTACCTGGTGGAGCAAGGCCGCGTAGGGGATCTGCTCAAGGCGAACCCCGAGGAGCGGCGGCTCATCTTCGAGGAGGTGGCCGGAATCGCCCACTACAAGGAGAACCGCCGGTCGGCCCTCCAGCGGCTCGAGGGAGCCCAGGCCAACCTCCTGCGGCTCCAGGACATCCTCTCCGAGGTGGAGACCCAGATGGTCTCCCTCAAGAAGCAGGCCTCCAAGGCGGACCGCCACGTGCGGCTCTCCGAGGAGCTCCGCGCCCGCCGCCGCGAGCACTACGGCCGCGGGTTCGCCGAGCTCTCGGGCCGGAGGGGTCTCGTGGGGCGAGACCTCGGCCTCTTCCGGAAGGAGCGCGAGAAGCGCGAGGCGCTCCTGGCCACCCTCGACTCCGAGTGCGAGGGGGCGAAGCACCGGCTCGCCGAGCACGAGGCCTCCTTCACCGCCCTGCGCGAGTCCATCCACCAGAAGGAGATCGAGAACGAGCGCCGCGAGCAGGAGAACCGGCGCCGGGCCGAGCAGATCCTGGCGGGGCGGAACCGCGTCCGCGAGATCGAGGGCGACCTGGAGCTCCTCGGGACCAACCTCGATGCGGCGCGCAGGGAGCTCGCCCGGGTCACGGGCGAGCGCGACACCCTCGGCGCCACCGAAGCCGAGGCCCGCACCCGCGCCGCGGAAGCCGCGCGGGCCACGGAGGCGGCCCGCGCGGCCCTCGAAACGGTGGAGGGCCGGCTGGCGTCGCTTCGCAAGGCCTCCTTCGATGCCGCTCAGGCCTACGGGGTCACCCAGTCGGACCTGAAGCGGACCGAGGAGGACCTGCGCAAGCTTACCGAGCGCGAGGCGCGCATCGGCCGCGAGCAGGAGTCCCTCCGGGGGCGCATCGCAACCCTCGAGGCGAGCGGCCAGGAGGCCGAATCCCGGCTAGCCGGGGAGGAGGCCGCCGCCGCCGCCGCGCGGTCCGCCCGCGAGGTCGCCGAGGCGGCCCTCGCCGCAGGGCGCCGGGCCCTCGACGAGGCGGTCCAGGCCGTGGCCGCCTCTTCCTCCGAGGCGGCGGCCCAGGAGTCCCGCCTCAAGGTCCTGCGCCGGCAGGAGGAGGCTCGCGCCACCACGGCGGGCGCCCTTCTGGCGAAGGCCGCGCCGGGCCGGGGCGGCAGGACCCTGGCCAAGGTCCTCGCCCGGGCTCCCAGGGCGCTGGCCCCCGCCCTCTCCGCGGTCCTGGGAGAGCTGCTGGAGGGGTTCGTGGACGAGCCCTGGGAGGGCCTGCCCCAGGCGCTGGCACGGCTACGCAAGGAGAGGGCCGGCACGGCCCTGTTCTGGCTGAGCGGCGCGCAGGCCCTCCGGCGATTCCCCGCGGGCGTCGAGGGCGCCGAGGGGTTCGCGGGCTGGCTCCACGAGGCCGAGGGGGTGCCCTCCGAGGTGCGCCCGCTGCTGCCCCTCGCGGCCCGGGTCGCCACCGCGGACCAGGCGAGGGCCTTCGCGGCCGAGCACCACGTGGCCGCGGTCTCCGGGGACGGCGTCTTCGTCCACCCCGACGGCTGGGTGCGCGGCGGCGGCGGCGGCACCGGTGCGGCGTCGCTCTTCGAGCTCGAACAAGAGCTGCGGGAGGCCGGCGAAGCGCTGGAGGCGGCGAGGGGCGCCCGCGAGGCCGCCCTCGACGCCCAGGGCCGCTGCCAGGGGGCGCTCGAGGGCCTTCAGGCGGCGCTCCAGAAGGCCCGCGTCGAGGAGGAGGCCGCCTTCGCGCGCCTCGCCGAGGCCCGCGCCGAAACCGAGAAGCTGGAGGGCGAGCGGGGACGCCTGGCCGAACTGCTCGACCTCTCCGCCCTCGAGAGGGCCCAGGCGGCCTCCGAACGCCAAGAGTGGGAGGACAGCCGCTCCAGCCTCCAGGCCCGCCTCGCCAAGCTTCAGGCCGCGAGGGAGGCCGCCGAGGCGGACCTGAAGCGCGCCGAGACCGACCAGCTCTCCGCCCGGGCCGCGCTCGACTCCGGCCACGCGGCGGTGGCCGCCACGAGCGTCCGGATGGGCGAGGTGACCGAGCGGGTCAAGGCCGCCGACGGCGCCGTCTCCCTCGCCGGGCGGCGCGTCGGCGAGCTGGAGGAGACCGCCCGGAGGCTCGCCCAGGAGAGGGAGCGCCTCGAACAGCGCCACCTCTCCCTCCAGGCCGAGCTCACCGAGGGCGACCGTGCCCTGCGCGCCCTCCTGCTCGCCCTCGAGGAGGAGCGGCGCAGGAGGTCCGGCTTCGAGGAGACCCTCGCGGCCCTGCGCGCCGAGCTGGCCGAGCGGGAGCGGCAAGTGAGGGAGGCCCGGGAGACCCTCGAGCAGACCCGGACCGAGGTGAACCGGCTCGAGCTCGCCATGGCCTCCGCCGAGGCCGAGCTGAAGCACGTCCTCGAGCGCATCGGCGAGCTCTTCGAGGAGCCCCCCGACGTCCTGGCCCAGGCCTTCGCCGGGCTGCCCCCCCTCACCGACGAGGAGCGCGAGCGCGGCCACGCCGAGCTCGTGAGGCTGGAGCAGAAAATCACCGAGATGGGCGCCGTGAACATGCTGGCCCGGGAGGAGTACGCCGAGCTCGACCAGCGCTTCACCTTCCTCTCCGAGCAGAAGCGGGACCTGGAGCAGGCCGTGGCCTCCCTCGAGGAGACCATCCGCAAGATCAACCGGACGATCCGCGACCGGTTCATGGAGGCCTTCCACGGGGTCAACGGCCACTTCGCCCACCTCTTCCGGGAGCTCTCCGAGGGCGGGGAGGCGAAGCTCAGCCTCCTGGACGAGAGCAATCCCCCCTTCTACAAGTGGTTCGTCGGCGGCCAGACGAACATCGTCGCCAACTGCCTGGACAGGCACCAGAACACCTGGCGACGCAACAAGCTGGCCCTCATCTGGGAGGGCGAGAACGGCGACCTGCGCACCTTCTCCTACCACGCGCTGAACCGCGAGCTGTGCAAGTTCTCCATTGTGCTGCGCAGCATGGGGATCGGGAAGGGCGACCGGGTCACCATCTACATGCCGCGCATCCCGGAGATCTGGATTGCCATGCTGGCGTGCGCCAAGATCGGTGCCATCCAT
>JAKAIJ010000183.1 GCA_021814355.1 Acidobacteriota bacterium | reverse complement strand
TGGCGCTGCTCGCGTTCATCGAGAACTCCTGTCACGAGACCGTCACGGTGGAGGCGGTCCGGGCCGCGGCCCGGAGCCTCCAAGTGGCCCACCTGACGGAGCGCCAGCGGAGGATCCGCCAGCAGATCGAGGACGCCAGCCGGCGGCACGACCATGGTCTGGTGCAGGTGTTGAACCGGGAGATGATGGCGGTGCTGGACGAAGTGCGGAGCTTGGGCGCGGCGCGTCCCTGAGCCCGCCGCACCGCGGCCTTTTCGGGCGCCGCGCGGCGCCCCCACGCGAGGCCCCGGCGGGCGCCGGGGCGGAAAGATCGGAGCAGGACGAGAATGGACGAACGGCTCGAAGAGTTCAGCGAAATCGTGGCGTACGCGAGGAAGAAGGGCTTTCTCAATTACGACGAGATCAACGACCTGCTCCCCGCGGACTTCCACTCCAGCGAGGGGATGGACTCGCTCTTCCAGATGCTGGACGACGAGGGCATTGACATCCTGGAGAAGGAGGCTCCCGCCGAGGAGGCGCCGGCCTTCCACCACCACGCTCCCCAGGGCCACGGCGTGCTGGACTTCGACCCGGACCTCGAGCGCACCAGCGACCCGGTCAAAATGTACCTGCGGGACATGGGCCAGACCCCCCTGCTCAACCGGGAGGGCGAGGTCCGCATCGCCAAGCGCATCGAGCGCGGCAAGAAGGTCATGATCAAGGCCCTCTCCCGCTCGCGCTACGCCGCCCGCCTCATCCTCGACTTGGGCGCCGAGATCCGCAAGGACCCCGGCCTCTCCACCCGCTATTTCTCCTTCTACGAGGACGTGGACGAGGAGGACGAGATCTCCAAGCGGGTGAAGGGCCAGCTCGCGATCATTGACCGGATCAGCCAGATCCAGCGGGAGGTGGAGAATCTCTCCAAGCGCATCGGCCGGCTCGCAAGCCCCAAGGGCAGAAGGGCCCGCCAGCTCCGCTGGCAGATCAGCCGTCTCTACGTGGAGCTGACCCAGGCCATCCGCCACCTCGAGCTCACCCCGCGGTTCATCAACGAGATGATGAGCTCCTTCAAGTACTCCAACCAGGAGATCAAGGCGCTCGAAATGACCCTCAAGCGCCTCCAGAAGCGCAAGGACAAGTCCACCGCCAAGGCGACCCTGGCGGACCTCAACAAGCGCATGTCCGAGATCCGCCACCGCCTCCGCGAGATCCAGGCCAAGATGGACTCGCCCATCGAGGAGGTGAAGCACATCGCCAGCCTCATCAGCCGGGGCGAGATGGAGATGGAGAACGCGAAGAACGACCTCATCCAGGCCAACCTGCGTCTCGTGGTCTCCATCGCCAAGAAGTACACCAACCGCGGCCTCCAGTTCCTCGACCTCATCCAGGAGGGCAACATCGGGCTGATGAAGGCCGTGGAGAAGTTCGAGTACCGCCGCGGCTACAAGTTCTCCACCTACGCCACCTGGTGGATCCGCCAGGCCATCACCCGAGCCATCGCCGACCAGGCGCGCACCATCCGCATCCCCGTCCATATGATCGAGACCATCAACAAGCTCTTCAAGACCATGCGGACGCTGGTCCAGGAGATCGGGCGCGAGCCAACCCCCGAGGAGGTGGCCGAGCGCATGGGGATCACCGTGCCCAAGGTCCGCAAGATCCTCAAGATCGCCCAGGAGCCCATCTCCCTCGAGACGCCCATCGGCGAGGAGGAGGACAGCCACCTGGGGGACTTCATCGAGGACCAGGACATCCCGTCCCCCATGGAGCACGTCATTGACGAGGACCGGAAGGAACACATCGGCGCGCTCCTGCAGGATCTCCCGGAGCGCGAGGCGAAGGTGATTCAGATGCGGTTCGGCCTGGGCTACGACGCCGAGCACACGCTCGAGGAGGTGGGCAAGGCCTTCGCCGTCACCCGCGAGCGCATCCGGCAGATCGAGGCCAAGGCCCTGCGGAAGCTGCCGTCGCGGAGCCGCCACCTGAAGGCGTTTCTCGAGGGCACGCGCTGAGCGCGGCAGCGGAGGGAGGAGCGTGATGAAGACCGGGACAGCACTGCGGGGGGGGATCGCCGCGGGCTTCGCCCTGCTCCTGGGGGCGGCCGCGCAGGCGCAGATCATCAAGGGGTTCGACATCACCGTCATCGGGGTGGACGGCAAGCCTCTGGCGGGGGCCAAGGCCACCCTCCAGAGCCTCACCACCGAATCGGCGGCGTACACGGGCGTCACCGACGCGCACGGAGACTACGTCCAAACCGGCATTCCCGTGTCGCCGAAGGGGTTCAAGTTCTCGGTGGAGGTCTCCGGAGGCACCGCGGTCCGGTACATCCGTGAGGGGGACGCCGACCTCCAGAGCCGGAACGACCGGGGCAACCCCGACATCGCCCTCAGCGCCATCAACTACATCAAAATAGACCTGCGGAGGGCCACGAGCTTCCAGGGAGTCGCCAAGGACGGCCAGGGCGTCCCCATCGCCGGCGCGAAGGTGAAAGCGGTCAACCAAGACGACCCCGCGAAGACCTTCGAGGCCACCACCAACGGCAAGGGCGAGTATGCCATCAAGGAGTTGCCCTTCGCCGGAAAGGGTTACCAGCTCACCCTGGAGCGGGCGGGCCAGCCGCCCGTGGTCCAGGTCGTCAGCATCCCCCAGCTCGGCGGCCTCTCCTTCGACTTCGACCTGGGCAAGGCCGTGACGGGTGCCCAGACCGCGGAGATCGCCAACCCGGCCGCCGAGGCCCGGACCATGTACCAGATGGAGGATTACACCGGGGCCCTCGGAAAGGCCGAGGAGGCGGTCAAGTCGGACGCGGGCGACACCCGGAAGGCGGGGCTCCTCATCAAGGCCCAGTGCCTCGACAGGCTCGGGCGCGCCGCCGAGGCGCTCGCCGCCTTCGAGGCCTTCAATGCGGCCTACCCCGGCAACGCCGACGTGGTGGGCGTGATGGTCCGGCTGGCCGAGGCCGCCGGCGAGACGAAGAAGGCCGAGGAATACAAGAAGCAGTACGTGGCCCTGGGCGGCAAGCTCACCGCCGACAACTACAACAAGGGGGTCGAAGCGCTCAACGCGGGCCGCGCCAAAGAGGCGGTGCCATTCCTGGAAAAAGCCGTCCTGGACGATCCGAAGGACGCGGACGCCCATAAGGCGCTCGCCACGGCCTACGCACAGACGGGGAACTACGCCGGCGTGGTGGTCCACCTGAAGGAGTACCTGAAACTGCGCCCCGACGCGTCCGACGCCGACCAGTGGCGCGCGGCGATCCCCACCTTCGAGCAGATGGCCCACCCCAAGGGCGGCAAGTAGCCTCGCGGGTGTGAAACGGCGCCCCCGGGGACTTTCTCGGGGGCCTTCTTTGCGGAGCGCCCTTGGTTCAACCCCGCCGGGACCGGTGGAAGCGTCCCCAGGCCCCCCTCACCGCGCGTCGCCTCTCCGGGTTCCTGGAGACGGTTGCGCGCTGGAAGGCGGGACGCCCCGAGCCGGTGGTGGGGCGCATCCGAGAGCGCCGCCCTGACCCCTTCGCCGTGCTGGTGGGAACGGTCCTCTCCTTGAGGACCCGGGACGCCGTGACCGAGCACGCCTTCGGGCGGCTCTGGGAGCTGGCCCGCACGCCGGGGGAGATGAAAGAGATTCCCCGGCCCCTGCTCGAGCAGGCCATCCGGCCCGTGGGGTTCTACCGCACCAAGGCGCGCGCGCTGAAGGCCCTCTCGGCCGCCCTCCTGGAGCGCCACGGGGGCGGCGTCCCACGGGACCTCGAAGCCCTGCTCGCGCTGCCCGGGGTGGGCCGCAAGACCGCCAACCTGGTTCTGACGGAGGGGTTCGGCGAGGAGGGGATCTGCGTGGACACCCACGTCCACCGTATTCTCAACTGGTGGGGGTTCGTGCGCACCCGGGAGCCCGACGAAACCGAGCAGGTCCTGCGGCGCACCCTCCCCCGGCGCTGGTGGATCCCGGTCAACGGCCTGCTGGTCTCCTTCGGCCAGAACACCTGCCGCCCCGTGGCCCCCCGCTGCCCCGACTGTCCCCTTCGCGCGCGCTGCCCCTATCCCGGAAAACGGCTCTGACGCCGTCGCGTGGTAAATTAATCCGACTCAGCGGCTGTTTCACCTCCACCGCGGTCGTAAAAACGCCTGCGGTCTCACCGAAGGCCGGGAGGTTTCGTTCGGAGGCGGCGATGGCGACGGGAGACGGAACGGTGTGGACGCCCCCGCGCGAGCTGGCGCGAAAGGCGCGCGTGAGAGACTACGACGCCCTCCGGGCGGAGGCCGAGGCCGACCCGCTCGCCTTCTGGGAGGGGCGGGCCCGGAAGCTGGCCTGGTACAGGAAGTGGACGAAGGTCCTGGACGACAGCGCCCCGCCCTTCTACAAGTGGTTCGTGGGGGCCAGGACCAACGTCGTCCTCAACGCCCTCGACGTTCACCTCGCCACCGCCACCCGCAACAAGCTGGCCTTCATCTGGGAGGGGGAGAACGGGGACCACCGCACCCTCTCCTACTTCGCCCTCCACCGCGAGGTCTGCCAGTTCGCCAACGTCCTCAAGAGCATGGGGGTGCGCAAGGGCGACCGGGTCACGATCTACATGCCCCGCATCCTCGAGCTGCCCATCGCTATGCTCGCGTGCGCCAAGATCGGCGCGGTCCACTCGGTGATCTACGGCGGCTTCTCGGTGGCGGCGCTCAACGAGCGCATCCAGGACTCCGAGTCCAGGGTGGTCATCACCGCCGACGGCGGCTACATGCGGGGCAAGGTGGTCAACCTCAAGGAGATCGCCGACGAGGCGCTCCAGCGCGCGGGGACCGTCGAGCACGTCATCGTGGTCCGGCGCACCGGCCAGAGGGTCAACATGGAGGTGGGGCGGGACTACTACTACGACGAGCTCATGAATCTCCCCGTGGCCAAAATGGGCCCCAACAACAAGTGCGCCACGGAGGTGATGGACGCCGAGGACCCGCTCTTCCTCCTCTACACCTCCGGGACCACCGGCAAGCCCAAGGCCATCGTGCACACCCACGGCGGCTACCAGGTGGGGATCGCCACCACCCTCGAGCTCGCCTTCGACGTCCGCCCGGAGGATCGCTGGTGGTGCGCCGCGGACCCGGGATGGATCACCGGCCACAGCTACATCGTCTACGCCCCGCTCATCCTGGGCGCCACCTCGGTGATGTACGAAGGGGCCCCCACCTATCCCTACCCGGACCGCTGGTGGCGCATCGTGGAGAAGTACGGCGTCTCCATCCTCTACACCGCCCCCACGGCCATCCGCGGGCTCATGCGGTTCGGCGAGGCCTGGGCCCAGCGCCACGACCTCTCGACCCTGCGCGTTCTGGGTTCCGTGGGCGAGCCCATCAACCCGGAGGCCTGGCGCTGGTACCACCGGGTCATTGGCGGGGGGCGCTGCCCCGTCATTGACACCTGGTGGCAGACCGAGACCGGGATGTTCATGATCACCCCCGTGCCCTCCTATC
>JAKAIJ010000182.1 GCA_021814355.1 Acidobacteriota bacterium | reverse complement strand
CCGAGCCCGGCGCAGAGGACGACCGCCTCACGGATTTCCATCGGTCCCGCGCTCGAAGAGAATGTCGCCGAAGGGCCGTCCCAGGGCGCGGCAGTGCTCCGCGTAGAGGTCCGCGTAGGAGCGCTTCGTGAACGCCGCGCGGTCGAGCTCGAGGGCGGCGGCGAGCGCCTCGATGCCCTCCGGGCTCCCCTCCAACTCCAGAAAAACCCCGAAGGGCAGCTCGTCGAGGCAGAGGTGGGCGCCGGGGGCCTCGTACTGCTCGCGGTACTTCTCGTAGCGGAAAACGGGCCGCAGTCCGATGGCGTGCAGCACGGCCCGCACCGCCGCCGCGTCCTCGCACCAGGTCTCGTGCTCGGGCCGGACCTTGTAGGTGTCGTGGCTTACGGGGCGGCCCTTGAAGGTGAGCAGCCCCCCGCGCGGGGTCTCGCGTACCCGGAGGAGGCAGCCGGCGGCGCCGAGGGAGCGATCGGGATAGTCCAGCAGGAGGTTGGCCTCGAGATGGCGCTCCACGCCCAGGACGTAGCCGAGGGCGCGGGCCCGGGACCGGACCGGCTCCAGGGCGGGGACGGGCACCTTCACTTCGATCTCCACCGGACGGCTCCTTTCCACGCCTCGCGCAGTTCGGCCAGGCGCGCTTCGAAGGCCGGGAGGGCGTCCAGCGGGACCGCGGCCACCACCGACCACCCCTCGCCGAACCGCCCCTCCGAGAGCGTCGCCCCGGCCTTGGCCGCCAGGTGGCGGAAGGCCCCCTGTGCCCCGTAGGGCATCTCGCAGGAGAGCCTTGCCAGAAGCGCCCTCGCCTCCAGGACGGCCCCCGCCAGCGCCGCCCGCGCCGACTCGCGGTAGGCCCGGGCCAGGCCGCCGGTCCCCAGCTTGACGCCTCCGAAGTAGCGTACCACCACCAGGGACGCGTCGGAGACCCCCGCCTCCTGGAGCGTCCTCAGGATGAGCGCTCCCGCGGTGCCTCGGGGCTCTCCCGCGTCGGCGGAGCGTTCCGCGAGGCTTCCGCCCCAGCCGCAGCGCCAGGCCCAGCAGTGGTGGGTGGCGTCGTGGTAGCGGCCCCGTAGCGACTCCAGGTGGGCCGCCGCGGCGGCGGGTTCCGGGCAGGGGGCGAGGTGGGCCAGGAAGCGGGAGCCCTGCTCCTTCAGCTCGGACGCGGCGGGGGCGACGGGGGCGCGGTAGGTGTAAGGGTCACCCATGGAAGGCCGCGAGGGCCTCGTCCAGGGTGGGGACGATCGTGAAGAAGCTGGGGAGGCCCAGCAGGTCGAAGACCTTGTAGATCTTGGGGGACATGCCGCACAGAACGATGTCGCCCCCGGCGTTCCGGACGGGCTGGATGTGGGCCAGGATGACCTCGAGGCCCGACGAGCCCAGATAGGTGAGATCGGAAAAATCCACCACGAGCTTGTGGCGGCCCTTCTTCACGTGGGAGTCCACCGCCTCGCGGAACACCACGTGATTGTAAGCGTCCAGCGCGCCCTTCAGATGGAGGACCCAGGCGTCCTTGAGGGACTCGGAGGTGATCTCCAGCTTGGTCACGACGCCTCCTCCCAGAACGGGAAAAAATTATACCACTGGTCCGGATACCGCTCCAGCACCGCGCCGAAGAAGTCAGCGGCGCGCTGCATCACCGTTTCCGCGGTCGCGCTCTCGCCGGGACGCCGGCAGGGCTCGCCGACGAGGGCCGTGTAGACGCCCGGCCCCTCGGCGACCACCACCGCGGGGAGGACCCAGGTGTCCGCCAGGGTGGCCAGGGTGGCCGGGGACCTCAGGAAGCCGGCGCGCCTCCCGCGGAAGCGCACCTCCACTCGGTCCCGCCCCACCGCGCGGTCCACCAGGGCGATGACCGCCTCACCCCTTTCCAGTACGCGGCGGAGGGCGAAAAGGTTGTGGAGCCCCTGGCCCGCCGACAGGGTCGTGAGCCCGGCGGCGGCCCGGCGGCTCGCCCGGAAGCTCTCCACGCCGGGGTCCCGCTCGGGGAAGGCGACCACCGTGTGGGGTCCCACGGCCCGGCCGATGAAGAACCCGCCCACCTCCCAGTTGCCCATGTGGGCGCAGAGGAGCACCTTGGCGCCGAAGTCCTTGTCCAGGAGCGCGTCGGCGCCGGGCGCGGGGCGCACCACCGGCGGGTCCGCCAGTCCCCGGAGGTAGTCCACCACGCCGTGGCCGTAGTTGAAGACGGTGCGCAGCGCGAGGGCCTCCGCCCGAAGGCGCTCCATCCCGGGGAAGGCGCCGCGGAGGTTGGATTCGATCGCCGCGAGCACCTCCGGATGCCGCCCCAGGTACCAGTCCATCACCGCGTCGGAGATGCGGTAGAGCGACTCCCGGCGGAAGAGCCGGCACCCCAGGTCCGCGGCGAGAAAGACCCACCGGTTGTTCATGCCGCTGGGCTGCCAGCGGTTGTAAACGTCGTCACCGGACATGGCGGAGGGCGGCCATGCAGATGCGGTAGGTGTCGGCCACGGGACGGAAGTGGCTGGGCTCGCCCTCGTACACGGCGCTTACGGGGACGGACTCCCAGCGGGCCCCGAGCCGAAGAGCCTTCATCAGCATCTCGGTCTCGATCTCGTAGCCGTCGGACTCCAGGCCGAGCCGCGCCGCGAAGGCCGCGCGGATGGCGCGAAAGCCGCACTGGGTGTCCGGGACCGCGTGGCCGGTCATGAGCCTCAGGACGAAGGAGCCTGCGTTGTTCACCCGCCGACGCGCGGCGGGGATCCGCTCTCCCTGGTCCATCCGGGTGCCCAGCAGGAGGTCCGCGCCGCCGTCCATCCGCGCGAGGAAGCGGGGCACCTCCGACGGAAGGTGCTGGCCGTCCCCGTCCATGAAGACGATCCAGTCGGGGCGCTCATTCTCCGCCAGGATTCGCGCCAGGCCGTGCCGGAGCGCGGCCCCCTTGCCGCAGCGGCGGCGCAGGGGGAGCACTTCGGCGCCCGCGGCCCTCGCCCGCTCGCCCGAGCCGTCGGTGGAGCCGTCGTCCACCACGAGGCGGCGGACCGGCAGCGCGCCGAGCCCCTCCAGGACGGCGGTCACGTTGGGGCCACCGTTGTGGATGGGGATGAGGACCACCACGCCGCTCATGCGCGAAGCGCCTGGGCCTGAACGGTCGTGACGGCGACGACGTCGGCGATGTCCCGGGCGCTGCATCCCCGGCTCAGGTCGTTTCCGGCCCGCGCCAGGCCCTGGAGGATCGGGCCGAGCGCCACCGCGCCGGCCAGCCGCTCGGTCAGCTTGTAGGCGATGTTCCCCGCGTCGAGGTTGGGGAAGATCAGCACATTGGCCCGCCCCGCCACCGCGCTCCCGGGCGCCTTGCTCGCCCCCACCCCGGCCACGAGCGCCGCGTCGGCCTGGAGCTCGCCGTCGGCCGCCACGTGGGGCGCGCGGCTCCGGAAGATCTCCAGGGCGCGGACCACCTTCTCCACCGCCGGGTCCTTTGCGGAGCCCTTGGTGGAGAAGGAGAGGAAGGCCACCCTTGGCTCGGCCTCTACGAGGAGGCGGAAGGAGTCCGCGGCGCAGAGGGCGATCTCCGCGAGCTGCTCCGGGGCGGGGGAGGGGACGATGCCGCAGTCCGCGTAGACGAGGACCCCCTCCCGGCCGAATTCCCTCCGGGGGGTCACCATGAGGAAAAAGGAGGAGACGGTGCGGATCCCCGGGGCGGGACCGAAGGAGCGCAGATACGCCCGCACCGAGTCGGCCGTCGTGTGGGTGGCGCCCGACACGACGCCGTCCGCCCGGCCCGCCGCCACCAGCGCGCAGCCCGCGTAGAGCGGCGTCCTCACGAGCTCGTGGGCCTCGCCCTGGGTGACGCCGCGGCTCCGGTTGCGCTCGAGATAGACCCGCGCCAGCTCGCGACAGAGGCGCTCCTCGCCGGGGTCCACCACCTCCGCCCCGTCGAGGGAGACTCCCAGGGCGGCGGCCCGCGCCGCGACCTCGCCGGGCCGCCCCACGAGGACGGGCCGCGCGGTGCGCGCGGCGACGATGGCCGGGACGGCCTGAAGCGTGCGGGGGTCGAGGGCCTCGGGGAGGACGACGCGCTTGGGGTCGGCGGCGGCTCGTCGCCGGATCAGCTCCAGCAGGTCCATGCACCATCCTCTCGGGCGGGTGCGCCCGCCCCAGGGTAGCAGGAAGGGGCGCCGGGGGGGAAGCGGGAAAAAAGGAAGAGGGGCCCGAAGGCCCCTCCCGTGGAACTGGAGAGCAGATGAACCTAGCGGACGGCGTCGGCCAGAGCCTTGCCAGCCTTGAACTTCGCCACCTTCTTGGCGGCGATCTTGATGGGCTTGCCGGTCTTGGGGTTGCGCCCCGTCCGGGCGGCCTTCCTCACGACACCGAAGGTGCCGAAGCCGACCAGCGTGACCTTGTCGCCCTTCTTGAGGCTCTTCTGGATCGAGGTCGTGAACGCGTCCACCGCCTTGCTGGCGTCGCCCTTGGAAATCGCTGCACCCTTCGCCACCGCGTCAATCAGTTCCATCTTGTTCATCTACATCCTCCTTTTGAAGGTTCCGCGTATAATATAGGCGGCGGATGGCCATCTGTCAAGTGTTTCAGGAGGACGCCCGTCCACAAAGCCCCGTTCCACGGGGCTTCCAGAGTTGAAGGACTTGTTGGATGATGCGTGCGCACCGGTCTGCCATTGCTGACAAAATCCAGTGCCTGCGGGCGTTTCTGGGCGGTCGGTGCCCGCCCGAGGAATTGGGATTCCACGGGCCGGGAGACCTCCTCGACGGCGTCGCGCCCGCGCGGGTGCTCTGCCTCGGCAAGGCGGCGCGCGCCCTGGCGCGGGGCGCGGCGGCGCGCTGGCCGGGCCTTCCGGGGTTCCTCTTCGAGCCGTCGCACGGCGCGCCCGGTTCCGTGCCCGGCGGGTTTCGAGCCGCCGGCGGGGACCACCCCGTGCCGGGACGCGCGAGCATCGAGGGGACGCGGGCCCTCTATGCGTGGCTGGCGGGGAGCCGGGGGCCGCTGCTGGTCCTGGTCTCGGGCGGGACCTCGTCGCTCCTCGCCGACCCGCCCCCGCCGTGGACCCTCGCGAAGGTGGCCGCCCTGGAGCGCGCGCTGCTGGATTCGGGGGCGCCCGTTTGCGACGTCAACGCCGTGCGGATCCGGCTCAGCGCGGCCCGGGGCGGAGGGCTCCGGTCGCGGGCGGGGGCGTGGCCCGTCTTCACGGGGGTCTGGTGCGACGTGGCGCCGGGACGGTGGCGGCTCACGGGGAGCGCGCCGATGCTCGCGCCGGGGCGTTTGCCCCTGGCGGAGGACGTCCTTGCGCGCCTCGGGCTCGCCGCCGCGGCGCCGCTCCCGCCCCGGCGGGCGGTGCGGGCGGGGCGAGGGGACGGAGCGGCGTGCCTCGCGGACTCCTTCGCCCTGGCGGAAGCCGCCGCCGCCTGGCTGCGCCGGGAAGGGTGGGACGCCCGCCGCGTCCCCTCCCGGGAGGGGGCGGAGGCGGGAGAGGTGGTCCGCGGCCTG
>JAKAIJ010000181.1 GCA_021814355.1 Acidobacteriota bacterium | reverse complement strand
GAACTGCTCGTTGCTTCAGACTGCATGTTCACCGCTTATCATAAAAACCCGGACAAGACGAAAGCCACGCTGGTAAACGGCTGGTGCTATACGGGAGATGCCGTGAATATCAGCGAGCAGGGACACATCATTTTCATGGACCGGCTGGAGCACATGGGCATGCTGAAATCCGGCGCTGCCTTGCCGGCAAGCGGGTTTTTCCCCTTTCCGCTCATTGTTCCTGCCATTGCAATCCCTCTCCCCGCCCCCGCGGAAGGGGGCGTCGCGCCCCGCCGCGAGGGCCGGCGCGGCCGCCGGGCGGGCGTGGGGGGCGGGGGGAAACGGGGCGGGGGGGGACTGGGCGGAGACGGCGGCGCAGGCGAGCGCCGCGGACAAGAGGCTAGCGGTCCTCCACGGTGCGGTTATCGAAATGGACCACCTTCGTCTGCTCGCCATCGCGCACGTTCCAGGTAAACCGGACCTCGCGGCCCCCGGGACCGACGGCCCGAAACTGGTGCGGTCCCGTGGCCAGCGGCTGCGTTCCCACCAGCGGCAAGTCGTCGAGGAAGGCCCCGTCCACGAACACCTTGCCGTCGTCCTGCGGCGCGCCGTGGAGAAACACCCTCCCCACTGCGAAGGCCGTCGCGCGGAGCCGGGCCGTCTTGCCGCCCTGCACCGTCACGCGCTCCTCCCGGGAACCCCGCACCGCCGGGTCCACCACCCGCACGGCGTGCTCGCCCTCAGGGAGCTGGACCTCCTGCCCCGGAGCCCCCAGCAGCCGGTCTCCCAGGTAAAATCTAATGGTAGCAGAGGCTGCCTCGAGCCGCAACGTGCCGCGCGGTACCGCGTCGCCGAGAGAAGCGGCGAGGGCGGGCTCCTTCGAAGGGTCCACCCTTCTCTCCCAGAGCTCGCGGCCCTCGAGGACCAGCGTAACGGTGAAGGCGGAGCAGTCGGCGCGGGGCAGGTCGGCGGGGGTCTTGAGCCCCGTCTCCTTCCCGTCCACCGAGACCGCCGCCCCGGGGGGCGTGGAGTCCACGCGGAACGAGAAGGAACCCGAGGGGACGAGCGTCAAGGTCAGGTCCTTCTGGTCCGGCGTGTTGCGCACCTCGGCCTTCGCCGAGAGGCACCCGAGCCGCGCTTCCACCTGATGGGGCCTCGGGTCCCCCGAGGCGAGGGTCACCGCCACCACGGGCTTGCCGTCGAGGAAGAGCTGAGCGCCCGGCGGAGTCGTGGCCACCCCCACGGGCCGGGGGAGCTTCTCCTCGTGGGCCGCCACCGCGGGCTTGCCGGAACCCGGCTTCAGGAAGAGGTACCCCGCGGTGGCCGCGGCGGCCAGCGCGAGAGCCGCCACCGCGCCTCCGATCCAGTACTTGCGTCCGCCGCGCCTGCGCGCGGCCTTCGGGCGGCGCACCCCCGAGGGCGGCGGCGGCAGGACCTCTGGGGCGGGGACCGGGGTGAAGGAGGCGCCCACCATGCTCTGGCCGAGGTCCATCTCGGCGTAGTGCTGGAGCGCGTGGATGAAGGCCGACCCCGTGAGGTAGCGGTCCTCGGGGCTCTTGCCGAGGGCCTTCTGGATGATCCGGCTGAGGGGCTCGGGCAGGTCGGGGTTGAGGGCCCGAGGCTCCGCGGGGGTCTCGTGGAGGATCTTGTAAATGATGGTGGAGAGGGACTCCCCGCGGAAGGGGCGCTCCCCCGTCACCAGCTCGTAGAGGACCACCCCCATGGAGAAGAGGTCCGAGCGGCCGTCCAGGAGCTTGCCCTGGATCTGCTCGGGGGACATGTAGTGGGGCGTCCCGATGACCGTGCCCGTTTGAGTGAGGTGGGCGTCCACCTCCTTGGCGAGCCCGAAGTCCATCACCTTCAGCGACGCGCCGTCCACCACCATCATGTTGCAGGGCTTGATGTCCCGGTGGACAATCCCGTGGCGGTGCGCGTAGTCGAGGGCGGAGAGCCCCTGGCAGACGAGGGAGAGGGCGTTCTCGAGGGGCAGCAGGCGCCCGCGAACGCAGAAGTGGTCAAGCAGGAGCCCCTCGACGTACTCCATGACGATGAACATCGTCCCCTGCTCCTCGAAGACGTCGAAGATGGTGACGATGCCGGGGTGGAGGAGCTTGCCGGCCGCCTGCGCCTCCCGGAGGAACCGGGCGCGGCCCTCCGCCACTTCCTCGGGGCGCGCGCCCTCCTTAGGCTTGATGGTCTTGACCGCCACCTTCCGCCCGATCTGGGGGTCATGGGCGAGGTACACCACGCCCATCGCGCCCTTGCCGAGCTCCTTCAGGATCTGGTAGCGCCCCACGCGGCCCGGCCCGGCAGCCATCTCAGCCCTCCCGCCAGACGCGGTTCTTGCCCGCTTTCTTGGCGCGGTATAGCGCCGCGTCCGCCTGGTCCAGGACGCGGCGGTGGTCCTCCCCGTGTTCGGGATACGCGGCTACGCCCACCGAGACGGTCACCCGGACGGGCTCCGAGGTCCCCTCCGCCTCGAAGGCGCGCTCCGCCACCAGCCGGCGCACCCGCTCCGCCACCGCCGCCGCCCGCTCCGCGTCGAGACCGGGGAGGATGACGGCGAACTCCTCGCCGCCGTAACGCGCCGGAAGGTCCTCCTTCCGGGTCACCGAGAAGACCACCTCCCCGATGCCCCGCAGGACGGCGTCCCCCGCGAGGTGCCCCCACCGGTCGTTGGTGGCCTTGAAGTTGTCGAGGTCCATCATGAGGACCGCGAAGGGGCGCCCGGACGCCGCGTGCTCCCGGGCTACGCGCACGAGCGTCTCGTGGAAGTGGCGGTGGTTGTAGAGGCCGGTCAGCCCGTCCACCACCGCCTGGTGGCGGACGAGGGCGTGCACCTGCGAGCTCTCCAACGCCTGGACCGCCTGGTTGGCGATGATCTCAAGGGCGCTCAGGGCCTCCATGGAGGGGATCTTGCCGTCCATCGGTTCGTCCACCGAGAGGATGCCGATGAGCCGGTTGTCCTTGTCCTGCATGGGAACGAGGAGGAAGTCGCTGGGGTCCCAGTCGTCCGCCTCCGCGCGGGGGCGCGGCTGGGACGGCATCACGTGGAAGGGGGCGGCGGCGGCGTTGCGGATGTAGTAGGAGCTCCCCGTCCGGTAGCGCTCCTGGAGCATGCCGAGAATCTCGGACGCGGGCGGACGGGCCTTCCGGATCTCGTCCCACCGGGCGTCCTCGCCCGCCTGGGCGACCCGCTCGAAGACCCCCTCCTCCTCCCGGTAGAGGCTCACCAGGACGCTCTGGAAGCCGAGCCCGTCCCGGATCCCCTGGGCGACCTTCTCGAGGATGGCCCGGGCGTCCATGTGAATCTTGAGGAGCTTGGAGACATCCAGGATCTCCGACAGGTAGTGGGTCTGGTGGACGAGCCGGCGGTTGGTGGAGAGGATCTGGCGTTTGAGGATCTCGTCCTGGACGTACCGGCCGATCTGCCCCAGGGCGAGGCTCACGAACTGGACCTCGGTTTCCGTGAAGGGGCGGTCGCCTTCCCGTTCCACCACCAGCGCCCCGAAGGCCACCTCGCGGGTGGCGAGGGGGACCACCATCTGCTGGGCCGCCCCGGGGATCAGCAGGGGTCCGAAGGTCCCGCGGCCCGAGGAGGAGCGGGCGAGCTGGAGCGCCCCCTCGTCCAGGAACGCCTCCAGGCGGGCCTTGGCGCCGTGGGGATCCATGGGAAGGCCCGTGCGCGAGAAGAGGATGGGCTCCCGTTGGAAGGGCGTCTCCACCACGAAGACGAGCTCCGCGTCCCAGGGAATGAACTCGTTCAATCCCGTGAGAAGGTTCTTGAGGAAGGACTCGTTTTCCAGGGAGCCGCTCTCGCTCGCGAGCATCTGGAGGAGAAACTCCTGGCGGCGGGAGGACTCTACGAGCGCGGCGTTCTTCTGCTCCTGCTCCCCGGTGAGCCTGAGGACCCAGGCGATGGCGAGCAGGGGCAGGAGGCTCAGCACCACCTCGAGGACCTGGCCGCTGGCGATCTCGAAGAGGACCAGCCCCAGATAAGGAATGGAGAGAGTGAGCCAGAGCAGGCTCCTCCACGCCCCGCCCCAGAAGGAGCCGCCCTTCGCCCCGGCGGAGTCCTGGACCGCCCGGTGGATCGCCACCACCACGAGGCTCACGCCGAACTGGAGCCATGCGCCCGCGGCGAGCACCATCAGGCTGCGCCCATTGGAGCTCTCGGGGGTGAAGGCGCCCAGGGCCCGCACCAGTCCGGTGCCCGTGGTCACCGAGACGCCGAGCTGCAGGGTGTCCACCGCGTGGCTCAGGCCCATTTTTCGCGGACCCGGGTTCCAGAGGCGGCTGGCGAGGTACCCCGCTGCGGCGGCGGCCCCGGCCGCCGCGGGGTTGTCCAGCAGCAGCGCCGCCGGAAACGCCACGAGGTGGTCCGCGTTGGTCCGGCCTAGGCCGGGAAGCGGGACGTCGAAGGTGTAGGCGAGGACGAACCCCGCCAGCAGCAGCGGGAGGGTCCAGGCGGCCCGCACGTCGGGGCCGTAGACGTAGGCCTCCCCCGCGGCCGTGGCCGCCAGCGAGAAAAGCAGGATGTAGTGGCCCGGACGGCGCTTCCCCAAGCCTCCTCCAGGACGCCGGGACTCCCGCGGGATCGGCGGCCGCATTCTAGCACAGCGGGCGGGCCGCCTGGGGCCACGGGACCTTCAGCCCGCGGCCTCGTCCACCGCCGCGGCGAGGGCTTCGGCCACCTCTCCGGCGAGGGGCGCCAAGTCGCCCCGTCCGGTCAGGCCGAGAAGGGTTCCGGGCTCGACGGCGCCCAGGATGGTCCGCCCCCCCTCGCGCCGGACGATGCAGTTGCAGGGCAGCAGGAGGCCGATGTCGGGCTCCGCCGTGAAGGCCCGGTGGGCGGCCGGCGGGTTGCAGGCGCCGAGGATGACGTAGGGCGCCATCTCGGCCCCCACCTTCTCCTTCATGGTCTTCTGGACGTCAATCTCCCAGAGCACCCCGAAGCCTCGGTTCTTCAGCGCCGCCAGAAGGGCCCCGCGCGCCTCCTCGAACCCCCGGTCGCTCTCCCGGAAAAGCCCGTACCCGCGCCTTTCGGCCATCGTCTCCTCCCGGCGGGCGCGTCGGCCCGCGAAGACAGGCTAAGCCATGGCCGCGGCGGGTTCAACACCCGCCCCCGCGGAAAACGGAAGGCCCGCGCCACGAAGGCGCGGGCCGGAGAGACGGACGGGCGCGCGCGTCAGGCCGCGGCGGAGACGGGCTTGGCGGCCCGGCGGTGAACGGTGAAGTCGCCCAGCATGATGGGAACCGCCACCTTCAGCATGAGGGTGAAGACCAAAAAACCGACCGAGAAGATCCCGGCGGCCACGAAGACTTCGGTCACCGAGGGGCGGTACTCGTAGATGTCGCCCAGGGTGTCCGGCGTGAAGCCCGGGATGATGAGCCCCATCCCCTTCTCGATGTAGACGCTGGAGTAGATCAGGAGGCAGCCGAGGTTCAGGGTGATCCAGTTCCTGCGCGTGCGGGGGACCAGAAAGAGGACGAAGGCCGCGACGCCGCACGCCAGG
>JAKAIJ010000005.1 GCA_021814355.1 Acidobacteriota bacterium | reverse complement strand
CGGTGGCCCTGCGGGCCGCGGGGCTGCCGGTGCGCTCCCTCCTCCGGGCGCCGCTCGCGCTCGGCGCCGCCCTGGCGCTGGCGCTGGCGCTCTCGAACTTCTGGCTGGTCCCCGCCGCCCGCGCGGGCCAGGAGCGGCTCCAGGAGCAGGCCACCCGCATGGCCAACCTGATGCGGATGGTGAAGCCCGGCGTCTTCTACGACCGCGTCCCCGGCGTCCTCTTCTATGTGGAGGCGATGGAGCCCGAGAAGGACCGGTACGAGAAGGTGCTCATCTACCAGCGCCCCTCGCCCGAGAAGGACATGATCACCGTGGCCCGCTGGGCCCGGCTCGTGGAGGGGGCCGACCCCGGTTCGCTCCAATTCCTCCTGGGGCCGGGCCAGAGCGCGGTCTTCAACCGCGCGGAGCCCGAGAAAGTGCAGCTCTCGAGCTTCGACCAGCAGGCGCTCACCGTCGTGCCCGCCCGCAGCGCCGCCGCGGCGAAGCGGGCCGACCTCTCCTCCATGGGCCCGGGCGAACTGCTCCAACGGATGGACGCGGCGGGAAGGGACGCCCCGGGGCTCCTGGAGCACGCCGCCCTCCGGTACGAGATCCACCGGCGGCTCTCCACCGCCCTCGCGGGCCTGCTCTTCGCGCTCATCGGGGTCCCCCTCGGGCTGGCCAACGCGCGGGGGGGGCGGGGGGCGGGGTTCAGCCTCTCCCTCGGCGTGGTGCTCTTCTACTGGATCCTCGCCTCGACCCTCGGCGACCTGGCGCTCAAGGGACGCCTAGGCCCCGCCCCGGCCGCCTGGCTCCCCGACCTGGCGGTGCTGGCGGCGGGGCTCTACTTTCTGCGCCGGAGGTGGGACCGCCCCGCCGAGCGGCGGGTCTGGGCGTGGCCCGCCCTCCTGCGGTGGCCGCGCGCCGGGGCCGCGTCCCCGGGCCCGGCCCTGGAGCGGGCCAGCCAGCCCGCCCACGCGGAGGGGTGGCTCTCGGTGGTGGACCGCTACCTGCTGGGCCACGCGGCGCGGTTCTTCTTCCTGATCGCCGGAGCGCTGCTCGTCCTCGACTGGATCGTGGAGCTCCGGGCCCTGGCCGAGTTCCTCACGGGGCGCTCCCAGTGGATCCTCTTCGGGAAGTATCTGGCGGGCCAGTCGGTGGGGTTCTTCCTCCTGCTGCTCCCCCTCACCCTGCTGATGACCACTCTGGTGGTGCTCGGCATCCTGGAGAAGGGCAACGAGGTGACGGCCCTCAAGGCGGGCGGGGTCTCCCTCTACCGGATCAGCTTCACCTTCCTGGCGCTGGCCGCCGCCGTGGGCGCCGCCGCCTGGGTCGCGGGCGAGAGCGTCGCCCCCGCCGCCAACCGCGCCGCTCAGCGCCACCGGGCCGACCTGAAGCACTTCGTCTCCAAGTTCCTCAACGTGAACTACGACGTCTGGCTCTTCGCCCCTGGGCGCGCCGCGCTTTATCACTACGAGCACTATGACCCCAAGCGGGGCGTCTTCGAGGGGTTCTCGCGCTACGGCCTTTCCCCCGCCGGCGACGTGCTCACCGATCGGTTCTACGCGGACCAGGCGCGGTTCTCGGCGGAGAAGAGCCTCTCCTTCACCGCCGGGTGGATCTGGGCCGCGGGCACCCGCTTCCGCCGCCAGCCCTCGGGCCAGATGGCCGTGCCGGTGGGGAAGGAGTACTTCGTCATCCCCGCGTACCTCGAGGGCCAAACCCTCTCGTCACCGGAGTTGGCGCGGCTCATCGAGGACCTCAAGGCCAAGGGGCTCCCGGTCCACCGCCAGCGGATGGACTACTACCGGAAGTCCGCCGACGCCGCCACGCCGCTCGCCCTTCTCCTCGTGGGCCTGCCCTTCGCCTTCAGCGTGGGACGAAGGGGCTCGCTCTACGGCGTGGCCATCGCCCTGGCCCTCGCCGTGGGGTTCTACATCCTCCAGGCGGTTTTCACCGCGGTGGGCGAGATGGAGTGGCTCGACCCCGCCCTCGCCGCCTGGGCTCCGCCGGTCCTCTTCGGTCTCGCCGGAGGCTACTGGACGCTCAATCTGAGGAGTTAGAGAACCCTCGAAGGAGTCCATATGAAACCGCTCTACAGGCTTGTGATGTCTCTCGTGGTTGTCTCGTCCCTTGCTGCGTGCGGCGGTTCCACGCCGTTCTCCTCGCCTGCCGGCAACTTCTCGGTGACGTTTCCCGCCGCGCCCAAGGAGGAATCGCAGGTTCTCAACACGGCGATCGGCGCAGTCACCGTCCACACCTTCTCTTGCGAGAGGGGCGGCCGGGCCTACGTCGTCGGGTATTCGGACTATCCGAACTTCGACAACGGGGTGGATAAAGCGCTTGACGGAGCGAGGGACGGCGCCGTGAACAGTTCCCAAGGAAAGCTGCTCTCCGAAGAGATCCTCTCCTTCGAAGGTCACCCGGCTCGAGAAATTCGGCTGGAGATGGCGCAGGGCCTCGCCATGAGATTGAGGCTCATCGCCGTGGGAACCAGGCTGTATCAGGTTGGCGTCGTTACGCCCCGGGACGAGGCGTCTTCGCCGAAGATCGCCGAGTTCCTCGACACGTTCCATCTTTCTCCGGGGGCGAGAAGGGAGGGATAAGGTCGCCGACCGGAACCGCCGCGATGTGGGTGCGCGGGATCGCCGGCGCCCGGTAGAGCCGGTGCGCCGGCAGCCGCACGCGAGCGCCCCCGAAAACGAAGACGGCGGGCTCGAGGGTCCGCCGCGCCATCGTTCCGGGTTAATCCCGGTTAGGCGCCCTTGTAGGTCATCTTCCCGAGGAGCTTGTTCACCGGGTGGTTGCGGTCCAAGAAACCCACGGGCGCCTTCCGGCGGATGCCGATGCTCTTGTAGAAGTCGAAGAGGTGCTCCCGGCTGGGGTGGTGGTATTTGAGCCCTTTGTGGATGGTCTTCACCGCGTGGTACCGGTCATCCATGGCCATGTAGACCTTGGCGAGGTTGAGGTAGCAGAGGGGCTCGTCCTCGTCCTGGGAGACGGCCTTCTTGCAGATCTCGAGACCCTGGAAGGGCTGGTTGTCGCGCAGGGCCTTGAGCATTCCCACGAAGGAGGCGACGACGGGGTTGGCTCCGCGGTCCTGGTCCTGGAGCTGCTTGAAGTACTGGGCGGCGAGGTCCAGGCTGCCCGAGTCCACCAGCTCGATGCCCCGCTTGATCTCCTGGGTGTTGGAGACGATCGTCAGATCTGCCACGGCGAACCCTCCCCCCGAGGCTCCGGCGCTCCCTCCGGGACCACGCCGCCTCCCCGGTCGCGAAGCGTTATTGTAGCACCCGGTATTCCCCGTCCTCAAGCACCCGGACCGCCAGGGCGGAGGTGGTCCGGTCGCCGTTGTCCTCCAGCAGGAGCAGGCTCTGGCGCACCTTTCGCCACGCCCGGCCGAACCAGGCTCGGGTGAGGGCTCGCTCGTGGGCGCAGGCGGCCTCGCCCCTCTCCTTTACGAGGGTGTCCAGGCGCGAGAGGGTCGCGATCATCCCGAAGAGGTGGATGGCGGCGTCGCCAAGCCGCTCCTGGAGGAACCCCATCTTCACCACCTTTTTGCCGTGGTCCACGATGGCTTTATCGGCGGCGAGGGAGAAGGCCTTCGCCCACTCCTCCACCCGGGCCGAGAACCAGGAGAGCGAGGGGTGGACTTCGGGCAGGAGGTGCGGCGTGGTGAGCCGCTTCTGCACCGCATAGCGGCTGTACTCCACCAGGGCTGCCATCTTGCCTCCCTTCTGCATCTCCTGGAAGAACTCGCCCTGGCGCTTGAGCCCCGCGAGGGTGATGTAGAGCCGCTGGATCTCGTTGGTCCCCTCGAAAATCAGGTTGATGCGGGTGTCGCGCATCATCCGCTCGTAGGGGTACTCGGCCATATAGCCGATTCCGCCCACGATCTGCATGGCCTCGTCGGCCGAGTTCCAGGCCGCTTCCGAGCAGAAGGCCTTGCAGATCGCGCTCTCGAGGGAGAAGTCGTCCACTCCGCGGTCCACCAGGGAGGCCGCCAGGGTCACCATGGACTCGGCGGCCCAGATGTCCTGCGCCATGCGGGCGAGCTTGCCCCGGATCATCTCCAGATCACCGATGGGGACGCCGAACTGCCTGCGCTCCCTGGCATGGGCCGCGGCGTGTCGGAGCAGGACCTTCATTCCGCCCACGCAGCCCGCGCCCAGCGAGAGACGGCCGTAGTCGAGCACCTCCAAGGCCACCTTGTAGCCCTTGCCGCGCTCGCCGAGGACGTTGGCTTCGGGGACGCGGACCCCTTCCAGGTGGAGCTCGGCGGTGTTGGAGGCGCGGATGCCCATCTTGCGCTCGGGCTTGCCGCGCGTGAGGCCGGGGATCTCCTCCCCCTCCACGAGAAACGCGGTGATCGCCTCCTTGCCGCCCACCGTGTCCTTGGCGAAGACCGTATAGAAGTTGGCCCAGCCCCCGTTGGTGATCCAGAGCTTGGAGCCGTCGAGGACGAAGGTCGAGGTGGCGGGATCGTGGATCGCCCGCGTCCGGATCGCCCCCGCGTCGGAGCCGGCCCCGGGTTCGGTGAGAGCGTAGGCCGCCAGCCGTTCGCCCGACGCCAGCATGGGCAGGTACCTCCTCTTCTGGGCCTCCGTCCCGAAGAGCAGGAGCGCCTTCATCCCGATGGACTGGTGAGCCCCCGCGGTGACCGCCGTGGCCGCGTCCACGCCGCCCACGGCCTCAAAGGTCTTGCAGTAGGCCTGCATGGAGAAGCCCGCCCCGCCGTACTCCTCGGGGATGGAGAGCCCCATGAGGCCCAGCTCGAAGAGGCCGTCGAGGACCTCCTTCGGCATCTCGTGGGTCTCGTCCATCTTCGCCGAGTCAATGCGGCGCGCGGCGAACTCGCGAAAGGCGCCCACCAGCATCTCCACCGTCTCGGCCTCGTCCGCGGAGAGCCTTGGGTAGGGGAAGATGAGCGTCCCGTCCAGGGTCCCCGCGAAGAGCTGCGCCATGATCCCCACGCTGTCGGGCTCCGCCCGCGTCATCGGAACCTCCTCCGCCGGGAGTAGGCCCGGCGCTCGTTTCAGGGTCTATTCGCCGGGACCGTAGAACGCCTCTCTCCGTTCCGCCATGGCGAGAAGCCGGGGCGACGGCGCGTAGCGCTGCCCCACGGAGCCCGCCAGGGCCCGGAGCCGGTCCGCGACGGCCTTCGCCCCGAGGGCGTCGGCGTAGCGCAGAAGACCGCCGCGGAAGGGCGGGAACCCCGCGCCCATGATCATCCCCAGGTCCACCTCCCGGGGGGTCCGGACGATACCCTCGTCCAGGACGCGGGTCGCCTCGTTGACCATGGGGAGGATCATCCGGTCCACCAGGAGGTCGTCCCGCACCTCGGCGCGCCCCGCCGGGAGGTGCCGGCGGGCGGCGGGATTGACCTTCCCCGCCCGTCCGTTCCGGTAGAGGTAGAATCCCGCGCCCCCCTTCTTTCCCAGGAGCCCCTCCTCGGCGAGCTGGCGGATGAGCGGGCAGCCGGGCATCCGCTCGGGGAAGCGGGACTCCAGGAAGCCGCCCACGTGGAAGGCCACGTCGAGGCCCACCTCGTCGAGCAGCCTTGCGGGGCCCATGGGCATGCCGAACTCGAGCAGCGCCGCGTCCAGCGCCTCGACCGCCACGCCCTCCTGGAGCAGGTAGGCCGACTCGTTCAGGTAGGGCATGAGGAGGCGGTTCACGAGGAACCCCGGGCCGTCCCGGCAGACCACCGGGACCTTGCCGAGCCTCTTGGCGAGATCGAAGACCGTCGCCACGGCTTCGTCGCAGGTGGCGCTCCCGCGGATTACCTCCACGAGCGGCATTTTCTCCACGGGGTTGAAGAAGTGCATCCCCACCACCCACTCCGGGCGGCGGGCCTCCCGGGCGATCTCGGTGATGGGCAGCGAGGAGGTGTTGGAGGCGAAGAGGGCGCGGCCCTTCGAGGCCTCTTCGGCCTCGCGCAGGACCTGGCGCTTCACCTCCAGCCGCTCGACCACCGCCTCCACCACCACGTCCAGGGTGGAGAAGCCGTCGTAGCCGAGGGTGGGGCTGATGCGGGCCATGGCCGCCTCGACCTCGTGGCGCCGGGCGCGGCCCCGCTTCACGCGGCGGTCGAAGAGACGGTGGGCCTCGGCGAGCCCTTTGCTCAAAAACTCCTCCTTCACGTCCTTCATCCGCACCGCGAACCCCCGCTGGGCCGCGAGCTGGGCGATGCCGCCGCCCATGACGCCCGCCCCCAGCACCCCGACGCGCGCCACGGGACGGGCCGCCGCGGGTGGCTCCACCCCGGTCTGTTTCTTCACCGCCTCCGCCAGGAAGAAGATGCGGATGAGGTTCTTGCTCACCTCGGAGACCACGAGGGGGACCTCGTGGCGGGCCTCCACCTCGAGCGCCTTCTCGAACGGAAGGCCGTGCCCCTCGCGCACCGCGTCGAGGGCGGCAAGGGGCGCCGGGTAGTGGCCGCGGGTGGCGGCCATCACGGCATCCAGCGACTTCTTGAAGATCAGGCCGCGTCCGAAGGCCGTGCCCTCGAGGAACCGGTCCTTCAGCGAGCGCGGCCGGTAGGCGGCGCGCGGCGCGCGCTGCCGCGCGGCGCGCAGGGCCAGCGCCACCGCCTCGTCCACCACCGCGGCGGCGGGTACGCAGGCGTCCGCGAGCCCCGTCTTCGCGGCCCTCCGTCCGTCCACAGAGGAGCCGTTCAGGATCATCCTCAGCGCCTGCTGCAGGCCCACCAACCTCGGGAGCCGTTGCGTCCCCCCGAACCCGGGGATGATGCCGACCTTCACCTCGGGGAGGCCGAGCTGGGTCTTGGGGTTGTCCGAGACCACGCGGTGCGCGCAGGCCAGGGCCAGCTCCAGTCCGCCGCCCAGGCAGGGGCCGTCCACCGCCGCCACCGTGGGAAAGGGCAGCCTCGCGATCTTGTCCAGGATCAGCTGGCCCTGGCGGACCGCGGCGTAGGCCGCCTGCTCGTCGCGGACCGCCTGGATCTCCTTCACGTCGGCGCCGGCGAAAAAGACCCCCGGCTTGCGGCTGGCGAAGACCAGCGCCGCCAGCCGCGCGTCCACGGCCGCGCGGTCCAGGTGCTCCTCCAGCTCGCGCATCACCGCCGCCCCGAGCAGGTTCACCTTCTCTCCGGGGACGTCCACCCAGAGGGCCCCGCACCCATCGTCCCGGAGCTCCAGCTCCCAAGTGCCAGCCATATCAGGCCCTCTCCACCAGGAGCGCAACCCCCTGCCCGCCCCCTACGCAGAGCGAGGCCACGCCCGTCTTCAGCCCGCGCTCCCGCAGCTCGTAGAGGAGGGTGAGCAGGAGCCGGTTGCCGGTCTGGCCCACGGGGTGCCCCAGGGCGATCCCGCCGCCGTTCACGTTCGTGCGCGTCCGGTCCGGCGCGCCGAAGGCCCCCGAGCCGAGGTGCCTCCGGCACCAGGACTCCGAGTCGAGGGCCCGCTCGCAGGCGATCACCTGGGCGGCGAAGGCCTCGTTGATCTCGAAGAGGTCCACCTCCTTCGGGGAGATGCCGCACCTCTTCAGGAGCGCGGGGATGGCAAACGCCGGCCCGAGGCCCATGCGGGCCGGGTCTAGGCCGACCACCGCGAAGGCCCTCAGGCGCCCCAGGACGGGCAGCCCCTCCGCGCGGGCCATCTCCTCGTCCCCGAGCACGAGGCAGCAGGCTCCGTCGGTGACCTGGGAGGCGTTGCCCGCGGTGACGGTCCCGTGGCGCCTCTCGAAAACCGGCTTCAGCTTGGCCAGGGCCTCGAGGCTCTGCCCCTCCCGGATGCCGTTGTCCTCGCGCGCCCACTGGGTGTATTTCGGGGGGAGCGGCACGGGAACGATCTCCTTGGCGAGGCGCCCGGACCTCCTCGCCGCATCGGCCCGCTGGTGGCTCTGGAGCGCCAGGCGATCCTGCTCCTCGCGGGTGATTTTGAACTCTCGGGCGAGCAGCTCGGCGGTCTCGCCCATGTTGAGGCCGGCGTTGTAATCCGTAAGCCCCTTCACGAGCGCGACCTCCGGGGCGAAGTCCGAGGGGCGGAACGCCAGCATCCGGGCCAGCCGCTGTCCCGCGGACCTGGCCGCGCCCAGCCTGGTGAATTTCCGCTGGGCGGTCCACTTGAACAGCAGCGGAGCCCGGCTCATGGACTCCACCCCGCCCGCCGCCAGGAAGGCGGCGTCCCCGGCGGCGACGCGGTACCACGCGTCCATCACCGACTGCATTCCCGAGGCGCAGTTCCGCGCCACGGTAAAGGCCGGCACCGTCTCGGGCACCCCCGCAAGCAGCGCGGCGACCCGCGCCACGTTGGCCGCCTCCACGGGGTTGCCCACGCAGCCGAAGATCACCTCGTCCAGCCGCTCGGGGCGCAGCTCCGAGCGGAAGAGCGCCTCCTGGAGGGCCACCCGCGCAAGGTCGTAGGCCGGCACGTCCCTCAGAAGGGTGCCGAACTTCGCGTTGGGCGTTCTCGCCCCGCCCAGAACCACCACGCTTTTCATGGGTCTCTCCGGCCGCCCGAGACCTGATTATACTATTCCAGCGCCATCAAGCGGACGTGAAGCAGAGGGCCTCCTCGAAGTGGAGAGAGGGGGGGCGAAGCCCTAGGTCTGTTTGCGATTCCAGTCCGCAGGGTTGGCGGCGGGGGGGGCTGACCCCGCGGGCGTAGCTCCCCCTCCGCGCTTGGGGTATACTTTCTCCGACCAGTTCGGCCACATCCGGCGCCCCCCCGGGGGCCGTCCGGCGCGCGGGAGGCAGCGATGGGTCTGAAGGAGCAACTGCACGTCATCAAGGAGAAGCAGGGCGCCGGGAAGGCCAGCCTGGAGGAGGGCGTCCGGGCGGTGGTGGACGCGGTGGCGCGGGCGCTGAAGATCAAGCCCGACGAGGTGGCCCTCCTGCTGGTGACCACCACGGGCAACACCCTCAAGTTCGTCTGGCCCACCCAGCTCTATTCGGCCAACGCGGTCCTGCCCGTGGGCCACAAGAACGCCATGGCTTCGGCCGTCCTCCAAACCCGCAAAGGAAAGGTGGACAACAAGATGGCCGAGAGCCGCCATCTGAAGTTCTTCGAGAACGTGAAGGGGATGGACACCTCGGGCGTCCCGATCCAGAAGATGATCGCCCTGCCGCTCATGCAGGGAACCAACGCCGTCGGCGTCCTCGAAGTCTCCCGGAAGGGCAAGACCCCCGAAGCGGCCGGACCCAACTTCACCCCCGAGGACGCCCAGGCCCTCCTCGCGCTGGCCAAGGAGTTCACCCCCGGCCTCGCGGCGCTCGTCCCCGACCCGTTCCTCTGAGGCGGGCCCTCGTGGCCCCCGCCGGCCCGCCGGGGCCGCTCCAACTCCGACCCGACCTCTGGCTCTCCGACCGTCCCGTCACCCTCTCGGTGGCGGGCCTCTCCATGTGGCCCACCCTGCGGGAGGGCGACCGGGCCGAGGTGGTGCTCGCCCGGCGCGAGGAGCTTGCCCCCGGGGACCTGGTGGTCTTCGTCCGCGAGGGCGAGCTGGCGGTCCACCGACTGCTTGCGGTCACCTCCACCGAATTCCTGGAAATCGGCGACGGACAGGGCAGGGGCAACTGGCACCCCTGGCCTGGGACCCTCGGCCTCGTCGTGGCCCTCGCCGCCGGCGCGGGCGGTCCGGCCCGGGACCTGCGCTCCCCCGAGGCACGCGGAGAGGCACGCGGGCTCGCGCGCAGGTTGCGGCGGCGCCACCGCGCCGCCCGGTTCGCCGAGGCGCTCCCGGGCGAGTTCCTCCGGCGCATCGCCCGCCGCCTGCTGCGGCCGGTGCTCGCGTTTCCGCCGCCGCCGCCTTGAGGTTGTCCGCCCGCTTCTTCCGCGGGTTTCCGCCGGGTGGTATACTCCCGCCCTCATGTGCGGAATCGCGGGAATCTTCGGCCGCGAGGAGGCCTCGGGATGGGTGGCCGAGGCCCTCTTCGCCCAGCAGCACCGGGGACAGGACTCCTGTGGCGTCGCGAGTGCGGACTCCGGCGCGCTCCGTCGCCACCGCGGGCTGGGCCTGGTGCGGGAGGCCCTCGGCCCGGAAACCCTCCGGAGGCTCCCGGGCGCGGCCGCCATCGGCCACGTTCGCTATCCCACCCAGGGGGGCGCCACCCTCGAAAACGCCCAGCCTCACCTCTTCATGAAGGACGGCGTCCCCCGTTTTGCCCTCGCCAGCAACGGGGACATCACGAACCTTCCCGAGCTCCGGAGGGAAATCGAGGCCCGGGGGTACGCGTTGGACGGGACCAACGACGCGGAGGTCATCGCCAAGGCCATCGGCATCTGGGCCTTCGAGGACGGGCTCGGCCTCGACGGAGCCATTGCCCGGTGGATGCGGAGGGGAACGGGAGCCTACTCCACGCTCCTGCTCACGCCCAGCCACCTTTACGCCTTCCGGGACCCCCACGGATTCCGGCCCATGAGCCTCGGGGATCTGGAGGGGGCCGCCGTCCTCTGCAGCGAGACGGTCGCGCTCGACACGCTCCGCGCCCGCTTCGTCGAGCACGTGCCGCCCGGGTCCATCCTCCGCTGGGGCCCAGAGGGGACGGCCCGGGCGGTGGGGCTCGCCCCTGCGGCGCTCCACCACTGCATCTTCGAACTCATCTACTTCTCGCGGCCCGACAGCCGGGTCTTCGAGGAACACGTCTTCGAGATCCGGCGCCGCATCGGCGAGGCGCTCGCGGCGGGGGACGAGACGGAGGGCGACCTGGTCATCCCCATCCCCGACTCCTCCAACTACATGGCGCTCGGCTACGCCAACGCCCGTGGTCTCCCCTACGCCATGGGGCTGGTGCGCAACCACTACGTGGGCCGGACCTTCATCGCCCCCGAGCAGCAGGTCCGCGACGAGAGCGTCCGCCTCAAGTTCAACCCCCTGCCGGGGTTCCTCGAGGGCAAGCGGCTCTTCGTGGTGGACGACTCCATCGTCCGCGGCACCACCATCAAGAAGCTGGTGCGCATGCTCCGGGAGAACGGCGCCCGGGAGGTGCACCTCCGGATCGGCTCCCCGCCCATCCGCCACTCCTGCTACTACGGAATTGACACCCCCGAACGGGACAAGCTCGTGGCCGCCTACCGCTCGGAGCAGGAGGTGGCCCAATTGCTCGGCGCCGACACCTTGCGCTACCTTACCCTTGAGGGACTCCGCGCCACCGTCGCCCGGCCCGGTGACTTCTGCTACGCCTGTTTTACCGGCAACTACCCCGCGGGCACGAAAGAGCCGCAGGTGTAACCGAAAGGTTCCACTCGCTTCTCTCCGGTTTCACCCAAAACTACCCAAATTCTTCTTCGGAGCGCCACGGAGTCGTTACACCACGATTCGTCGTCTCTCCGAAAGCATATTCCGTCTCCACAGAAGCGTCCACGAACCTACGCGATAACTATCTGAAAATAAAATAATATTCGTCATATAGCCGATCCGGTTTCGTCGGTTCATCCAAGAAATCTGTGCTGTTGGCCATCGCTTGCCGGCTTCGAAGCCCGCGGACTCTCTATCCATGTCAGTATGGCATACCAATTGCTTTCTTTAGAAAACCCTAGAGGCCATTGCTCCGCTAGCTCGGTCGCGGAGATGGGTGAGGAGGTGGAGGGCGCGGAAGGGGCTATCGTCTCCCTTGTGCCTTTCCATGGAGCGTGGTCCTTGATGATTCGGCCGGCATTTCGATGTGGCGGAACTTTTTTGGTGAGGGATGTCGAAATGGAACCCGCGATGGCTCGTACCGGTTTGAATCCTCCATCTGATCCCGCCGCGCAACCCTTGCGGTTCCGGGAGATCTCCCCGCTCCGGCGGCTCGCTGCCGCCTTGATCCTGATTCTCTTCGCCACGGCGGCCGCGGCGGCCGCCGACATCCGAACCGCGCCGGCGCGCTCTCCGGGCGCCGATCTGGCTGTGGTCCCGGAAGGCCCGGGCTGGCTCGCCCTCCCGGCACTCGAAGTCCGGGTGGACGGCAACCGAGAGGGAATGCGCCTCTGGGCCCAGGCCGGGCCCGGCGCCGAGTGGGTGGAGATTCCCCTCGCGGACGGGGCGGGCGGTTTCCCCTTCCCCGCGCGAACGGTTTCCGATCTCTGGGGGGTTCGGTTCAGGGTCGAGGGCGCGCCCGGGGCGAAGGTGTCCCTCCGTCCGACGCGGGAGCTGGCTCTCTCTCCCCTCACCGGCGCGCAAGAGACGCCGGGACTGGCCCTCTTCTCCCTCGCCAATTGGGGCCCCCTCTCCAGGATCACGGCGAGGGCCGCCGACGCGGCGGGGGCGGACCTGGCCCTGGAGACCGCGCGGGCCTCCGATCCCTGCACCGCGACCGCGGACGGTTACGATCTCGGTTTTGTGGACGGCGCGGGGGAGGCCGCCTTCGGCGTTCGCATCCCCGAGGGCGCCTCCTATCCCGTAACGGTGACCGCCGCCTCCGAGACGGGCCAGACGGCCAGCTTCCTCATCGCGCCGCCGCGTCCTACGGCGGGCGCCGCCGACCAGATCGTGGCCTACGGCATCGCCAAGCGGAACTTCGGATGCGGCACGACGCCGCCCGCCAACGCGACCCAGATGGTGATCATCGGCGTCACGGACGGAACGACCTACACGGTGACCGACCTCAACACCGCCGCGGCCGTCGCCGCCGGCACCGTGAACCGCGGCCAGAAGATCACGCTGAACGCGGCCGGCGGGCTGTTCGTGGACAACCACAAGTTCAAGCTGGCGAGTAGTCGTCCCGTTCAGGCCTACATGGGGTACGACTGCAGCGGGACCCTGCCGGGAACCATGTTTTTCCTCTCCGACGGTGGAGGCACCGAGTACGGCCGCAGCTTCACCGTGCCCTTCGGCAACTTTTCGGACGGCCGCGTGACCTACTGGGTGTTCGCCGCGGGAGCCGGCACCGTCCAGATCAAGACCCTGGCGGGGGCCGTCCTCTATTCCAACACCTTCACCGCCGCGGGAGCCTGGCGGATCCCCTTCTCCACGTCGCCTTGCACCTACTGCAACACGGTGCTCGCGGCGGCTTCCGCCGATGTGGACTTCGCCCTCGAACAGTCCAGCCAGAACGCCGCGACCGAGGTCCCGCCCACGGGGCTCTCCGCCGCCCCGGGAAGCTGCACGGCCGGGGCCGTGGGCCGGGACTTCTTCGTCCACGTCCAGCCCTGGGGCGGGAACCCGCCCCGGATCTCCGTCTTCCCCTACGCCTCGGGCCGCTACACCGTCACGCGCCTGCGGGACAACAACAACGTCATCAACAACCGCGCGGTTACGCTCGGGACCCTGGACATCCGCGACCTTTCCAACAGCGCAGAGGCCTACCGCATCACCTCGACGGCCGACATCGGGGTGCTCGCGGGGTCCAACGAGGGCGGCACCGCCGTGTACGACACGGGCGACGACTCCTTCTACCACCGTGGCGCCGGCAATCAGGTCCGGGGACACGCCATGCGCTGCGGCGGAACGGTTTTCGCCGGCCAGGACGGGACGGTCCTGACCGGGGCCTGCACGCCGGGCACTCCCTGCGGCCTGCCCGGAGGCCTTCCGGTGACGCTCAACGCGGACGGATTCGTGGACATCGCGGGCAATACCGCGAACAATAATCTCTTCAATTTCACGACGCAGGACGCCCAGCACATCATCCTCGTGGAGGTCGTCGGCGGGAACTGCGACACGGCGCTCAACGACTGGTCCAAGATCATGCGCCCGACGGCCCTCGCGCGACCGGTGGTCACTTACCCCGGCGCCGGCGCGGCCTTAAACTCCCTCACGCCGACCGTCACGGGCACCGGCGTCCCGGGTTCCACGATAACCCTGCGCGTCTATGACCACACGGCGTCCGACGCGCTCGTATTCACCGGGACCACCACGGTGGACGCCGCCGGGAACTGGTCCCTCCAGGTCACGACGCCGCTCACCGAGGGACACCAGTATTATTTCGAACCCGTGCAGGGCCTGTCGGGCGTCTGCCCCGTGAACCCGCTGCCCCCGCCGGGCAGCAGCGGAGCTTCGGGCACCGTGGATACCACGCCGCCCACCGTCACGATCAACCAGGCAACGGGCCAGGCCGACCCGACCAACGCATCGCCCATTCTCTTCACGGTCGTCTTCAGCGAGGCCGTCGCCGACTTCGCCACGGGCGACGTTGTCCTCTCCGGCACCGCCGGCGCCACTGCCGCCGTCGTCACCGGAAGCGGCACCACCTACACCGTCTCCGTCTCCGGCATGACGGGGAGCGGCACGGTCATCGCCTCGCTTCTCGCCGGCATCGCCCACGACGCGGCCGGCAACGCCTCCGCCGCCTCCGCCAGCACCGACGACACCGTCACCTACGACGTCACCGCTCCGGCCGCCGCCCTCACCGCAACGCCGGTCATTAACCTGGCCAACCAGGCCGCCTACTCCGTCAGCGGCACCTGCACCGGGGGCGACGGGCCGGTCTCCGTGTTGATCGGCACCGTCGCCGCTACGGGCACCTGCACCGGAGGGACCTTCACCACCGCTCCCGTGGACGTTTCCGCCTTGCCCGACGGGCCGGTCGCGGTCTCCGCCTCCCAGACCGACGCCGCCGGCAACACCGGCTCCGCCTCCGGCTCCGCCACCAAGGACACGGCGGCGCCGGCCGCGCCGGCGGTGACGCCGCTTGCGACGACCTCCTCCACTCCGACGATCACCGGCACCTGGGGCGGGGTCCCCGGCGAGAGCCTGACGGTTCTCGTCAATGGGGTCGCCTACACTTCGGGCGACGGCAATCTGTCCGTCTCGGGAACCGGCTGGACGCTCGCCATCCCTCCGGGGAACGCGCTCCCGGACGGCACCTACGACGTCGCGGCGACGGCCACGGACCCGGCGGGCAACAGCACCACGGACGCGACCACCGGCGAGCTGGTCGTTACGCTGCCGCGCCTGCTGCGCAACGGCGACGTCACCCAGCTCTCCCCGCAGAGTCCGCCGAACGGCGCGATCTTCGTCCGGCAGTTCCCGCTCACCCCCGCGCTCGATACGGTCCGCGACCTCGAGCAGGTCAACTTCGCGTCGGGCGCCTCGTTCCCGCATGAGGCCACCGACCTCGCGCCCTCCGCTTCGCCGCTCGTCTTCTACGAGATGCAGAACGTGGGCGGGGCGACCCTGCGGGTGACCATCAGCGCGGGCAAGGTCGTCGTGACGTATTGAGTCGGCCGCGCGCCGCACCGCGAAGATCGGGGCCGGCCCGGAAGGGGCCGGCCCTTTTCGTCTACGTACGCCAAGCTCAGAGAGCGGCCGCCGCGGGTCCCTCGATCACGCAAGTGGCCAGGGCGACCCCCGCGTCGTGGCTCATGGTGAGGTGGATGGCGGATCCGCCCGCGCGGGCAAAGATCTCCGCAGCGCGGCCGTGCACGGCGATCCTCGGGCGGGTTCCCGGGCGGCCGACCACCTCCACCTCCCTCCACCGGATCCCCTCTCCCCAGCCGGTGCCGAGGGCCTTGAGGAAGGCCTCCTTGGCGGCGAACCGTGCGGCGCAGGAGGGGTAGGGGTCCCGAAGCCGGAAGCAGGCCTCGCGCTCCCCTTCCGTGAAAAGCCGGTCGCGCAGCCGCGGGTGGCGGAGGAGCGCGTCCTTCACGCGCGCCACTGCCACCACGTCGGTGCCGACGCCGAGAACCATCGGGACGTCAAGCTTTCTGCGGGGAGGGGGCGCCCGCGAGCCAGCGCTTCACCTGGCTGCCCGGGACGCCGAGCCGGCGGAGGTGGTTGAGGGCGCCGCGCATGGAGGCCCCCGTCTCGTTGCAGATGAGCAGCCGGGTCTTCCAGGCCTCCACCGCTTGGACCCGGTAGGCGTCGTCCATCCGAAGGAGCTTCTCGCAGAGGTAACCGAGGTTGTTCGCGGCCCACCGGTGGTGCGGATCGAGTTCGAGGGCCCGCCGGTAGGCCTTCTCCGCGTCGAAGTACCGTCGGTTGCACTCCAGGGCGATGCCCAGGTAGTTGTGGACGTTCGGGTCGGCGGGCTCCAGCCGGAGGGCCTGGCGCGCCTCCTCCAGCGCCCCCACGGGGTTGCGGGTGCGGCGGTGGAACTCCGAGAGGCCCAGGTGGGCGAAGTACTCGCCGTGGTCGAGGGAAACGGCGGCCTCCAGGGGCTTGCGCGCCAGGTCCAACCGGCCCGTCTCCAGGTGGCAGAGCCCGATCTGGGTGGCCGCCGAGGCCAGCTGTGGGTCCTCCTGGAGCGCCTCCTCGTAACAGCGCACCGCCTCCTCGTGGCGCTTCACATGAAAGTGGAGGTTGCCCAAGTTGAGCCACGCCACGGCGAGATAGGGGTTCAGGGCCAGGGCCTTCTGGAAGCAGGGCGCCGCCCGGTCCGAATCCCCCTCCAGAAAATAGACGTAGCCCAGGTAGTTGTGGACCTCCGCGGCGATGACCGTGCGCGGCTCCAGGTCGAGGATCTCGTTCAGCACGCTCCGGGCCCGGTCGTACTCCTTGCGCCCCAGGTGGTAGTCGGCGAAGGTAAAATAGACCCCCCAGTCCCGCGGGTTCACCGAGAGCGCCATGCCGAGGCTTTGGTGGGCGAGGTCCACCTCGCCCGCCTCGAGCCGGACCCGGCAGAGCGCGTTCCACGCCTGGACGAAGTGGCGCTCCCGGCGGACCGCCGCGAGCAGCTTGTCCCGGGCCTCCTCCGGCCGCCCCATGGCCCGCAGGCTCTCGCCGAGGTGGTAGAGAAGGCGCACGTCGCGCGGGGTAAGCCTCAACGCTTGCGAGTAGGCCCGCGCCGCCTGTCGGAACTCCTCCGAGGCCATGGCGTAGTGGCCCACGACCTCGTAGTAGAAGGCGTCGCGCCCGGACGCGGGAACCGCCTCCAGGCGCGCGATGCCCTCGCGGTCCCGCTCCAGGTAGTAGTCCACGAGCGCCAGGAGGACCTCGCGACCCTCGGGCGCGCGGCGCGTCTTCTCGAGCTGTGCTCGCGCCTCCTGGAGGGAATCGGGGTAGAGGGCCACCGAGAGGACGCGCTCCCGCCAGAGGGCCGTGCTGGCGGGGAATCGCTTGAGGGCCCGCGCCGCGAGGTCCGCCGCGAGGTGGGGCATGGACCGGAGGTTGAGCGCGACGGCGGCGGACTCCCACGCGCGGCGAGGGGCCGAGCCCTTGGCGGCCCGCAGGAGCGTGGCCAGCTCGCGGTCGAAGAGGAGGTTTTGCTCGGTCTGCAGGGTTGACATCGTCACCCACCTCCGGGTGAGCGGCCGCGCCCGCGGGGAGGGCTCGGTCCTACGCCTCCCTCCCGATCACGGCCGCCATCCTCCCGGCGCGCTCGCCGTCTCGCCTGTAGGAACAGCATAGCGCAACGTCGCAGGAGGTACAACGCGTCTCCCGGTGCAGCCGCTCGGGTCTCACCCCACGCGCGGCGAGCCGCGCGGCGTTGATCGCGGCCAAATCGAGCCGGTCCGCGCCGTCGGCGCCGGAGGGACCAGTGACGCCCCCGAAGGCCTCCCGGAATCGCGCGTGGCGGGAGGCGTCCACCCGGTAGCAGCACGGTCCCACCGAGGGGCCGAGGAAGGCGACCACCTTCTCGGGATCGGAGCCCAGGGCAGAAAGGGCCGCCTCGGCGATGCGGCCGAGGGTCCCGCGCCAGCCCGCGTGGACCGCCGCCACCGCCGTCCCGTCCCCCGAGGCGAGCAGGAGCGGGACGCAGTCGGCGACCACCACGCGCACCGCCTCCCCGGGACGCCGGCAGAGGATCGCGTCGGCCTCGCACGGCGTCTCCTCCGACTCGACGACCCGTGCGGAGTGGACCTGGTCCACGCGGTGGACGGCGGACACCTCGTGCCCTCGTCCGGCGAGAAACCGCGCGATCTCCTCCGGGGAAACCCCCGCGTGCCCCTTCAGAAGGAAGTAGGCGTAGATCCCCTCCGGGAAGCGCCCCGTCAGATTGAGGTAGGGGCCTTCGGGGGAAGAAAAGACTTCACTGTCCACGTTCTGCCTCGAGGGTCAAAGCGTAGGCGGCGCCTCCCGTGGCCACCGCCATCAGAAGGACACGTCCGGCCTCTCCCCTCGCCACGGCGCCGGCCGCCTCCGCGGCGGCGCCCGCCCACGAGGCGCCGCAGACCCCGAGCCTGGGCTGGAAGGAGATCCGCCGGGCCCGCGGCCACCGCCGCCCGGCCCAGGAGGACGCGGCCTCCGCGAGCGCGGGCGTGTCCGCGGGAAGGCAGACCCAATCGGGCGGGAGGTCGTCCGCGCGGGAGAGATCGGCCGAGAGACGCTCGAGCAGGGGCACCGCGTCGGGGTAGCGGTGGGGAGGACAGGGCGCGCCGCACTGGGCCCACGCCGCCACGCGGCAGAGAGCCCCCGGGGGTGCCGCCGCCGACCGTTTGAGGAGAAGGGCGTAAGCCCCTTCGCCCAGGGGCGGCGAACCCGAGGGGCGGATGTGGCGCAGGAGCCGCAGGAGGAAGGGGTCCAGCTCGTCCACGCCCCCTGACAGGCATCCCTCCAGGAGGCCCGCCCGCAGGAGGCGACAGGCTTCCAGCAGGGCGGCGAGCCCCGCCGCCTCCTTGCCGTTGAGCGTGACCGCTCCGCCCCGCAGCCCGAGCAGGAGACCCGCTTGTCCCGCGGGCGCGTTGCCCACGGAGAGGGGAAACCGGGCCGGGGGCATGGCGGCGAAGCCTCTCCGGTGGCAGGCGGTCAGAATCTCCTGCACTGGAGCCACCGAGGTCCAGCCGAGTCCCACGACCTGCCCCCACCCCGGGTCCAGCCCTCCGCCCGCGGCGGCCCGGGCGGCGTTCACCCACCAGAGCGAGCAGGCGTCCAGCCAGCGGACCGCCGAGGCCGGAAAGCCCGCCCGCAGCGGGAGGCCCTCCGGCACGCGGCGCGGTCCGCTCCCGCCGTCGCCGGCGGGGGAGACCGCCCCTGCGCCGCAGATCCACAGGGCGCTCACGGGGCCCTCCTGAAGAGAACCGCGGCGTTGTTCCCGCCGAAGGCCAGGTTGAGCGAGAGCGCGTGGCGCAGGGTCCGTCGCTCGGTCCGCCGCGGCACGTGGAGCTCCACGCCCAGCTCCAGGTCGTCCAGCCCCGCGCAGGGCGGGACCTCCTGGTGGACGAGGGCGAGCACGACGGCGGCGGCCTCCAGCGCCCCCGCCGCGCAGAGGCAGTGTCCGATGGCGCCCTTGATCGAGGTGACGGGGACCTCCGGGGCGCGGCCCCCCAGGAGCTCGCCCAGCGCCTTGGCCTCCGCGCGGTCGTTCGCCGGCGTGGCCGTGCCGTGGGCGTTCACGTGGTCGAGCGCCTCGGGCCCGAGCCCGGCGGTCGCCAGGCACTGGCGCAGGCAAGCCAGCGCCCCGGCACCCTCGGGGTGGGGCTGGGTGGCGTGGTGGGCGTCGCTCGAGAGGCCGTACCCCTCGAGCCAGGCCAGCACCTTGGCGCCGCGGGCCTCGGCTCGAGCCTCCGACTCCAGGACGAAAAAGGCGGCCCCCTCGCCCACCACCATCCCCGACCGCCCCCCGTCGAAAGGCCTGGGGCGGTCGAGGGTAACCACCCGCAGGGTGTTGAACCCGCCCACGGTGAGCCGCGTGAGCGCGTCGGAGGCGCCCGCCAGGACGAAGTCCGCCTCGCCCGAGGCGATCCAGAGCCACGCCTGGCCCAGCGACACAGTGGAGGAGGAGCAGGCATTCACCACGCTCGCCCGCGGCCCCTCCAGCCCATAGCGGGCGGCGATGCGGTCCGCCGCCATGGCCGGCAGGTGAGAGAGGAAGTCCCGGACGTGCGGCGTGAGGCGCCCCGTGTCCAGGTGCTCGAAGAAGGCCGCCTCGCTTTCAGGGAGCCCCCCGACGCCGGTTCCCACGCTCACCCCCGCGCCCGCGGGCGGGCGCTCCAGCCCCGCCGACCGAAGCGCCTCCCCCACCGCGTAGAAGGCCATCGCGTCCACCTGGGAGAGCCCGGGGGGGATGCCCGCGCGCGGGAAGGAGACCGCCTCCACCACCCGCCGGCTGCGCAGTCCCTCCGCGGGGAACCGCGTCAGGTCGCCCACGGCGCTGCGCCCGTCGCAGAGCGCCCGCCAGAGATCCTCCGGCGTCGCGCCGAGGCCGCAGACGAGACCCAGCCCTGTGACCGCCGCTGCCCTCACGCCCCGCCCTCCACGCGCAGGGTGAGCACCGCGGTGGCGACCAAGCGCCCCTCCCGCCTCACCGCCACGCGGACCCGCCTCAACGGCCCCATCTGCCTCACCAGCGTGCAGCAGAGGTCAAGGGTCTCGCCGGGAAGGACCGGCCGGGGCCAACGGAGCCGGTTGACCTGTACGAGGCTGCCCCCCGACGCCCCCTCGCCCGCGCACGCCAGCCCGGCGGCCTGCGCCAGCGCCTCCACGAGCGCCCAGGGCGGAACCGGCCCGCCGCGGGACCGGGCGTCGTCAGCCGACAGGCGCACGCGCGCGCCGGAACCGCCTGGGTCCAGCATCTCGAAGGGGTAGCGGTGGGGCAGTGGCGGCCTCGCGTCCATCGTTTCCGAGCATAGCAAGCCCCCCGCCGTGGGACAAGCGGGGTGGCGGACACACGCGGCCCTTGAACGGACGTGCCGTTTGGGGTAAGAAGAGACGACACGCGGGAAGCGGACGAAGGAGCCGGCCCCGGCCGGAGCGAGGCGCGAGATGGTGCAGAAGATCAAGCTGAAGGACACGACGAGCCTCTCCAAGTGGTCCGTGGATGAGTCTCGCGAGCTCTACGATATCGCCGAGTGGGGCAAGGGGTTCTTCGACATCAACGACAAGGGGCACATCGTCGTCCTGCCCGAGAAGAACCGCCAGCGCTCCCTCGACGTCAAGGACTTCCTCGACGACCTGCGGCTGCGCGGCGTCACGACGCCGGTCCTCATCCGCTTCACCGACATCCTCCAGAAGCGCATCGAGGAAATCCAGCTCGCCTTCAACCGCGCCATCAACGACTACAACTACGGCGGAAAGTACTTCGGCGTCTACCCCGTCAAGGTCAACCAGAGCCGCCAGGTGGTCGAGGACATCGTGGAGTTCGGCAAGGTCTACAACTTCGGCCTCGAGGCCGGGACAAAGGCCGAGTTGCTCATCGTCCTCTCCTCCCTGGACAACGCGGACGCCCCCGTCATCTGCAACGGGTATAAGGACGACGAGTACATCGAGATGGCGCTCTGGGGCACCAAGATGGGCCGCAAGGTCATCATCGTGATCGAGAAGCCCTCCGAGCTCGACACCGCCGTAAGGCTCGCCCGCAAGATGAAGGTGAAGCCCATCCTCGGCGTGCGCGCCAAGCTCTCGGCCCGGGGCCGCGGAAAGTGGGAGGGCTCCGGCGGGGACAAGTCCAAGTTCGGCCTCTTCGCCGCCGAGATCCTCGACGTCGTGGAGAAGCTCCAGGGGGCGGGGATGCTGGGCTGCCTCCAGCTCCTCCACTTCCACCTGGGCTCCCAGATCACCTCCATCCAGAGCGTGAAGGACGCCATGCGGGAGTCCACCCGCATCTTCGCCGAGCTGGTGCGGATGGGGGTGGGCATCCGCTACTTCGACGTGGGCGGCGGACTGGCGGTGGACTACGACGGGAGCAAGACCAACTTCTCCTCCAGCGCCAACTACACCGTGGAGGAGTACGCCAGCGACGTCATCTCGGCCCTCGCGGAAATCTGCGAGGAGAAGAACATCCCGCATCCCCACGTGATCTCCGAGAGCGGCCGCGCGCTCGTGGCCTACAGCTCCATCCTGGTCTTCAACGTCCTCGGCACCAGCGAGCTACTGGACGAGCAGCGCGCCCTCGACCTGCCGGACGACGTCCCGGAGCCGATCCGCGGCCTCCAGGAGATCCAGAAGAGCCTCACGGTGAAGAACTTCCAGGAGAGCTACCACGACGCCATCCAGATCCGGGACGAGACCCTCACGCTCTTCAACGTGGGGATGATCTCCCTGGAGCACCGGGCCCTGGTCGAGCGGCTCTTCTACCTCGTCTGCACGGGCATCGCCAAGATCATCCGAGGCCTCGACTACGTCCCCGACGAGCTCGAGAACCTGGACCGCTTCATTTCCGACACCTACTACGCCAACCTCTCGGTCTTCCAGAGCCTGCCCGACCACTGGGCCGTGAAGCAGCTCTTTCCCATCTGCCCCATCCACCGGCTGGGCGAGCGGCCCTCCCGCAAGGCCACGCTGGCGGACATCACCTGCGACTCCGACGGGAAGGTGGACCAGTTCATTGACCTGCACGACGTGAAGAACACCATCGAACTCCACGCCCTCCAGGAGGGCAAGCCCTACTACCTCGGAGTCTTTCTCGTGGGGGCCTACCAGGAGGCCCTCGGCGACCTGCACAACCTCTTCGGCGACACCAACACCGTCCACGTCTCCATCACGGGGCGCAACAAGTACCGCATTGACAAGACCATCGAGGGCGACACGGTCCGCGACGTGCTGGAGTACATGCAGTACCAGAAGCGGGACATGATGAACGCCATCCGGCACGCTATCGAGGAGGGCATCGAGGAGAGACGGATCACCATCAAGGAGTCCGCCGCCATCAAGAAGTTCCTCGAAGAGGGGCTGGACGGGTACACGTACCTGGAGTAGCGGGACAGGCATCCCAAGGACACCCGGGGAGAGCAAGGAGGTTGGTCATGCGGGTCGTGAGCAGGCGGTCCGGGCATCCGGCGTGGTCCCCCGTGGTCTGGGTGCAGGTGATGGTGTTTCTCCTTCCCGCCCTCGCCGCGCGGGCGCAGTCCGGCATCCCCTACCCGGAGGCAGAGAAGCGCATCAAGGCCCACATGGCGGCCATCGAGAAGCGCGCCCAGGCCATGGGCGAGATCTACGGCTCGGGACACTCCGACCAGACCGTCGCCGAAGCCCTCCGCAAGGCGGGCGCGACCGGTAATCTGAAAGAGATGAGCCACAACTGGGGCAGCTCCCTCGCGGGGAGCTGGGTGGATATCCACGGCTTCTACGCCGAGCACGAGAACTACCTCGGCTACTCCCTCATGACTCTGCGGGAGCGGGACCCCCTCGACCCCGCCGATATGGCCTACCTCGACGCGGGCGTCCAGTGCTGGAGCGCGGAGGAGAGGAAGCTCGCCAACCTGATGGAAACCCTCATGAACACCTGGGGACAGGAAGAGGCCCAGCGCCAGGCCACAGGCAGGGAGCACGACCGGCTCTGGCCCATCCTGCAGAAGCAGGGCGGCGACACCACCGCCAAGGTCGAGGCGGCCCTCGCCCCCTACCACGCGAAGGAGCGGGCCATCGAGGAGGCGAAGGGGAAGACCCGGGCGGAGATCGGTAAGATCATCGCCGAGCGCTGCTTCAAGCCGCTGGTGCTGATCTCCTCCGTCCGCGTGGATTACGAGCCCGGCAAGAAGCTCCACGACACCGCCTTGGCCAAGCTCCACGAGGCCGAGGCCGACCTCAAGGCCGAGGAGCCCCTCTTCCACGCGGCCGAGTCGAAACGCGCCGCGGCCGAGGACCCATACAACCAGGCCAAAGCTGCCGAGCGGAGCGCCCGGGACGTCCAGATGGGCGCCGCGTCGCGCCTCGAGGACGAAAAGCTCCTGGTCGCCTACCTCGAGGAGCTGGTCTTCCTCGCGCGCCTGCGCGACGTCGGGGGCTCCCCGGCCCAGTTCGCCAAGGAGTACGCCAAGCGTGACGCCATGCGGGACGCGCTGAAAGAGCGGGGCGTCGCCTTCGATCCCGCCTGGAGCGGCAAGGGGAAGGGCGATCTGATGAAGGAGCTCTCCAAGGCGCAGGAGCGAGAGAGAGACGCCCGAGGCAAGTACGACGCGGCGCACAAAGTCTTCCTGGAGGCGGGCGAAGCCCTCTACCGGGCGACCTCCGACTACGACCTCGCGGCCGCCGACCACGCGCGCCACGCCGAGGCCATGGGCCGGTGCCAGGCCCGGGTGGATCTCCTGCGCGACGCCACCGCCAACGGCCGACTGCAGGGCGTACCGCTCCTGACGAAGGTGGAGGTACCCCCCGTCTACAGCGCGACCTGGTGGGACCCGGCCGACGCGCTACGCCAGATAGACGAAGAACTCGCGCGCGCAAAGGCGAGCACCGCCCGCGCCGAGGCGCTACGGGAGTCGGTGAAGGCCGATTGGAAGAAGGCCTTCGACGAGGAGATGGCCAAGCGGCGGGCGCTCGTGTCTCTCCCGGCCTACTCCGCCCTCGCCCAGTGGGGCGTGGAGGCGGCGGACTTTCTCATTGATGTCCTGAGAGAATCCGGCAAGAAGGGGCTGGCCGCGGGCGGCATCGGAGCGGTTACCAAGAAGGTGATTGATTTGGGCGTGGAATTGGCCGCGGCCAAGGGCGACGCCCGCGAGCTGGGCGGCTACAAGTTTCTGGACCCCGAGGCGATTCGCGCCGACATGGCCAGGCAGGCCGGCTCACGGACCTCCTGGAGCGCAGAGGCTAAAGACTACGGGGCCAAGGTGGGAAAGAAGCTCCTGGCGGATCAGGCCGCGAAGAGGGGCTCCGACGCCCTCGCCCTGGCACTCAAGCGCTCGGCCGGCCTCCGCGCCTTCATGGACGGGCTCCCGGCGAGCGTGGCCCAGGCCAAGTCGGGCTTCGCCCAGTTCGCCAAGGGCGCCAAGGACAAGGGATTCAAGGACATCCTCACCTCCGCGCTCAAGGGCACGGCGAAGAGCAAGCTCAAGGCCCTTCTGGATTCTCTGATCGAGGACGGCCCATGGCGCGAGGCCTTCGCCGCCGAGGCGGTCACGATCGAGATGCACAACCTCTACCGCATCGCCAGTGACGGATGCGACGCCCTCTATCAGGAGCAGGTGCGGCTGCAGAGTCTCCACGACGCCGTCGTCGCTATGTACGACCAGAACGACGTCTCTTTCTACCACGGCACCAGCCGGAGGTTGGCCCCCGACGCCACCTACACGGCAAAGCTCATCTTCCAGGGAGCCGAGCCCTCGGGCGAGAAGGTGACCGTCGGCCCGGCGGCCGCCCAGCCCCAGGGGAGCCACCAGCACAAGTTCTCGAGCAAGGACCTCGCCGGGGCCGTGGAGATTCACGTGGCCGTCCAGGGATTCTAACCGGGCCCGAACAGAGAGGCCGCGGGCCCAGAGGACCCGCGGCCTCTTGCCGGGGAGAAGGCTTCACTGCCCGGGGTCATCCACCGTGTAGAAGTAGAGGATCGCGTCGTTGAGGACGTTGGCGTCCTGGTAGGACTGACCGGCGGTGCTTCCCACGAGACGCATCACCTGCGGGTCGGTGCCCCTGTAGACGTTGTAGTTGTTCAACCCTCCGTCGTTCCAGGTGAGGAGCGCGTTGGGGACGCTCTTGTTGACCGCAAGCAGCAGGGCGGCGTTGGTCTTGACGTAGACGGAAGAACCCGCCGGGCAACCCGTGCTTACCCACTGCCCTGCGTCCACGGTCCGGATCGAGTAGTTGTAGGTCGTGTTGAGGGCAAGCCCCGTGTCGGTGAAGACGTTCGAGGAGGTCGTGCCCACCAGGGCGTCGTTGCTGTAGACCTGGTAGTA
>JAKAIJ010000004.1 GCA_021814355.1 Acidobacteriota bacterium | reverse complement strand
GGCGTGTCCGCGGCGGGGGCCGCCGCGCCCAGGCGCCGGGCCACGAACCGGCGGGCCTCCTCCTCCAGCTCCCGGCCGGACTCCACTAGCGGGGGCAGGGGCACCGCCTTCTCGTCCGTCACGGGGCGCGCCTCGTAGCAGACCCGCTTGCGGTCAATCAAGTGGAGCGGCGTGATGTTGTCGCTCGTGATGTTGTTGCCCAGGGCGCCGCAGCCGAGGGTCATGGAGGGCGGCAGGTTCGTGGAGTAGCCGATGGCCCCGTGGGTCCCGGACGAGTTGACGACGATGCGGAAGACGGGCTTTCGGAGGGCGAACTGGCGGATGACCTCCAGCTCCTGGGTGTGGAGGCAGAGGGTGTGGCCCAGCCCGCCGTACGCGAGCACCTCGATGCAGCGGCGGCAGCCCGCCTCCCACCCCTCCTCCTCGAAATAGGAGAGGACGGGCGAGAGCTTCTCGAGGGAGAGCGGGAACTCGCGCCCCACGCCCCTTTCGGGGACCACCAGCGCGCGCACCGACGCGGGGACGGAGAAACCCGCCTTCTCGGCGATGAACTGCGGCGAGCGGCCCACCACCTTCGGGTTGAGGCGGCCCTCCCGGTCCACCATCAGGGCCTCGAGCTGGGCCTTCTCGGCCTCGCCCACCAGGTAGCCGCCGTGGCTCGCCAGCTCCTGTTTCACCTGGGCCGCCACCGGCGCGTCGGCGATGAGGGCCTGCTCGCTGGCGCAAATGGTGCCCCAGTCGAAGCACTTCCCCGCCAGCACGTCCTTGACGGCTTTGCGGACAGCGGCGGTGCGCTCGATGAAGGCGGGAACGTTGCCGGGACCCACGCCGTAAGCGGGCTTCCCCGAGGAGTAGGCGGCGTTCACCAGCCCCACGCCTCCCGTGGCCAAGATGACGTTGGTCCCAGGGTGGCGCATGAGCGCCTGGGTCTCCTCGATGGTGGGGTTGGCGAGGCATGCGATGATCCCCCGCGGGGCGCCCGCGGCCGCCGCGGCGTCGTGCAGGACGTCGCAGACGGCCTTGATGCAGTGGCGCGCGCTCGGATGGGGGGAGACCACGATGCCGTTGCGGGCCTTGAGCGAGACCAACACCTTGTAGATCGCCGTGGAGGTGGGGTTGGTGGAGGGGATGACCGCGGCCACCACCCCCATGGGGGAGGCCACTTCGTAGACGCCCCGGCCCGCGTCCGCCGAGAGGAACCCCACGGTCTTCAGGGGGCGGATGTACCGGTAGACGTCTTCGGCGGCGAAGCGGTTCTTGGCGGTCTTGTCCGCGACGGTGCCGTACCCGGTCTCCTCGTGGGCCAGCCGGGCCCACTTCTCGAGGCGCGGCAGGCACGCCGCGTACATGGCGTCCAGCACCTTGTCGGTCTGCTCCTGGCTGAAGGCGGAGAACAGGGCGGAGGCCTGGCGAACCTGGGTCACCGCGCGGTCCACGTCGCTCGTCGCCATGGGTCACCCCCGGGTGCTCGGGCCGGCCCGGCCCGGTGTCCGCCGCTGGCGTCAGGCGCGCTTGGCCCCGCCCTTTTTGGGCGCCGCCGGCCTGGGTGCGGGCGCCTTCGATTCAGGTTCCTCCGCGGTGGTCCCCCGCGGGAGAATCCCCTCCACCTGCTCGAAGGGCCGCGGGATGACGTGGACCGAAACGAGATCGCCCACGCGGCGCGCCGCGGCGGCCCCGGCGTCCACGGCGGCCTTCACGGCCCCCACGTCGCCCCGGATCAGCACGGTCACGTAGCCGCTCCCGACGTACTCTTTGCCCACGAGAAGGACGTTGGCGGCCTTGACCATGGCGTCGGAGGCCTCCACCGCGCCCACGAACCCGCGGGTCTCGATCATCCCCAGCGCCTCACGGGTCAGCATGGTTCCCTCCGCCTTCCAGCATAGGCCGCGCCGCCCTCCGCGTCAACGTGGAGCCAGAGCCGCCGGGGCCTCCACCGGCGCCGTCCGGGTCTTGGCCCTCAAGGCGGCGTAGATGGCGGGCATGGCCCGCTCGGCCGCAGCCATCCCCGCCTCCATGAGCCGCTTCTTCTGGCCCAGGTCGTCGTAGGCCACGTCGCCCACGTCGGGGGCGATCACCACGTCGGACTCCCGCTCCCGCAGGCGGCCGATCTCGCCGGACATGATGGTGGCCGCCTGGTAGGCCACCGAGACGGGGTTGGCGGGCGCCTCGGAGGGCACCCGGGCGGGGATGGCCACCGCGAGGACCACCTCGGCGCCCATGCGGCGGGCCACGTCCGCGGGCAGCGGGTTGGTGACCCCTCCGTCCACGAAGGTCCGGCCCTGGTACTGCACAGGCACGAAGGCTCCGGGGACGGCGCAGGAGGCGTGGACGGCCGGGGCTGCGGGCCCGCGGTCGAAGACCACCGTCTCGCCGGTCCGCACGTCCACGGCCACCGCCGCGTAGCGCACCTTGAAGTCCTCGATGTTCCGGCTGCGGAGTTTCGCTTCGAGGAACTTCTCCAGCCGCTCGCCCTTCACGAAGCCCCCGGAGAAGAACGAGAGGGCCTGGTAGTCGAAGAGGTCCTCCTTCTCGATGGCGAGGGCCGCGTACTCCAGGTCGAGCACCCGCCCCGTGTCCGCGTAGAGCGCGCCGATGAGGCTTCCCACCGAGGTCCCCACGACGAGGTCCACGGGGATCTTCTCCTGCTCGAGCGCCCGCAGGACTCCCACGTGGGCGAACCCGCGCGCGCCGCCCCCGCCGAGCACGAGGGCCACCCTGGGCTTCACCTCCCGCAGGGCCGCCGGCTGGCCGGGCGGCACGGGCGGCACCGCCACGAGGGGGCCGGACTCGGCGCAGGCCGAGAGCAGCAGCAGGCCCGCGGCCGCGAGGGGGCGGACGGAGTTTGGACGGAAGGAGGACATGGGTTCTCCGGGCCGGGCTCTGCTGGGGTGAGGAGTGGTGCCCCCGGGCGGAATCGAACCACCGACACGAGGATTTTCAGTCCTCTGCTCTACCATCTGAGCTACAGGGGCACGCGCCGGCCAAAACCGGCGCGATGATTGTAGACTGCGGGGCTTCCCCCGTCAACCCGCGTTAGACTCCGCCGTTCGGGACGCTCGCCGCGGAGAAGCTCCTCCGGTCACGCCAGCCGGATGATGGCGCACTTGAGGTAGTCGCCCTCGGGAAAGGAGAGCAGAACCGGGTGGTCCGGAGCGTGGCCGCGGAACTCGACGAGGCGGGCCTCCCGCGCGGCCCTCGCCGCGGTCTCTCTCAAAAGCTCTCGAAACTCCTCGCGCCCCACGTGGTGGGAGCACGAGCAGGTGGCGAGCAGGCCGCCCGGCGCCACCAGCGCCATGGCGAGGGCGTTGAGGCGGCCGTACGCCTTGAGGGCCTCCGCGAGGTGCTTCCTGCTCTTCGCGAAGGCGGGAGGGTCCACCACCACGGCGTCGAACTTCTCCCCGCCGTGGCGCAGCGCGGAGAGCACCTCGAAGGCGTCGCCCCGGTGGATGGTGCTTTCGGGCAGGCCGTTCTCCGCGAGCGCCGCCTCCACCGCGGCGCACGCGACGGCCGAAGCGTCCACAAACTGGACCTCGCGCGCGCCGGCCCTGAGCGCCGCCAGGCCCCAGGCCCCCCGGTAGCAGAAGACGTCGAGGAGGCGGGCCCCCGGCGAAAGGCGCGCCAGGAGCGCCCTCACGTTCTCGCGCTGGTCGAGGAAGAGCCCCGTCTTCTGGGCCTCTTCGAAATCCAGCCGGAACCGGAGCCCCAGGTACCGCGCCTCGGCGACGGGCCGTTCTTCCGCGGGCTCCCACCCGGCGGCGCGCGCCAGCCCTTCGAGCGCGCGCGCGGGGGAGTCGTCTTTGCGCACCAGGAGTCGCGGGGCCGCGGCGTCGCGCAGCGCCGCCTCGGCCCGCTCCCGCAGCCGCTCCATCCCCGCCGTCAGGCACTGGAGCACGACCGCGTCGCCGTACCGGTCGGCCACCAGGCCGGGCAGGCCGTCGGCCTCCCCGAAGGCGAGGCGGACGCACTCCTCGCCGGGATAGAGGGCCCTCCGCCGCGCCACGGCCGCCGCCACCCGGCGCTCGAGCCAGTCGGGCTCGGGGTCAGCCCCACGGGCGATCCAGCGGAAGGCGATGAGGGTCCGGGGGTTGAAGTAGCCGGTGCCGAGGGGTTCGCCGCCCGGGCCGTCGAGGACCGCGAGCGCGCCGGGCTCGAGGGGCGGGACCTCCTGGAGCTCGTTGGAGAAGACCCAGGGGTGGCCCGAGGCCACGCGCTTGAGCCGCCCTTTCCGGAGCCTCAGGCGCGGCAGGTGCGAGAGAGCCGGTCCGCCCATTCCGTCTCCGCCCGCTCAGAGTTTGCGCATCACCGATTCGAGGATCATGAGGAAGGCGGCCTGCTGCGGCGGGTCCTCCTTGTTGATCACCGCCAGGCAGCGGCCCGCGGGGAAGAGCTCGTGGAGGTAGTCGGCGTCCCGGGCGCTGGCGATGACGATGCGGCGGCGGTCCACCCCCTTGGCCGCCGCGAACTCGAGGAACTTCGCGCCGTCGAGGCCCGGCATCTCCAGGTCGAGCAGGAGCAGCCCGATGTCGGGACGCACCTCGCGCAGGGCCGCCAGCGGGTCCGAGTAGGTCTCCACCGCCACGCGGTCGGGGTAGCGCCCCCGGAAGAAGTCCGCCCACACGCGGCAGAACGCCTCGCTGTCGTCCACGATCACGACCCGTTTCACCGCGTCCACGGCGCCTCCGCCCCCCATCATACCGCGCGCGGGGCGGCCGTTGACACCCCCGCGCGCGGCGTCTAGAATGGAGCGCCGGGGCGGTGTAGCTCAGGTGGTTAGAGCAAACGGCTCATATCCGTTGTGTCCGGGGTTCAAGTCCCTGCACCGCCACCATCCCCTCCTCAAGCGGTTCCGGAAGGCGGTGGCGGCGACCCCGTTGCGCGACGGGGACCGGCTCCTGCTCGCCGTCTCCGGGGGCAAGGACTCGGCGGGGATGCTCTCGCTCTTCCTCTCGGCCCTCCCCCGGCCCCGCCTCGTCCTCGGCGTGGCCCACATCCACCACAACCTGCGCGGCGCCGACGCGGACGCCGACGCGAAGGCAGCCGGAGCCCTCGCCCGGTCCCTCGGGCTCCCCTTCGCCTCCGCCCGCCTGCGCGGCCGCCCGCCGAAGGGGACGAGCGTGGAGGCCTGGGCCCGGGAGGGGCGCTACGCCGCGCTCGAGCGGCTCCGGGCCGAGGGAGGGTGGGACTGGATCGCCACGGCCCACACGCTCGACGACCAGGCCGAGACCGTCCTCCTGCGCATCGCGCGGGGAGCGGGACTCGAGGGGCTCGCGGCGGTCCTGCCCCGCGCGGGCCGTGTCCTGAGGCCGGTCCTCGACTTTTCGGGAGCCGAGCTGTGCGGGGCGGCCCGGCTCTGCGGCATGCCGGTCCGGGAGGACGCCTCCAACGCCGACCGGAGGTTCCTGCGCAACCGCATTCGGCGCGACCTGCTGCCCTTCCTCGACCGGTCGCTCCCGGGCTTCCGTCGCCACCTCGCCGCGCTGGCGCGCCACGCGAGACTCGCGGCGGCGGCGCCGGGGCCCGCCGACATTGCGGTGAGGGAGGGAGAGACCCTATATTTTCCGTGGGGGGCCCTGCGCGCCCTCGGCGAGGGCGACGCCCGGCGCCAGGTCCGGCGGGGGCTGAAGGCCCTGCGCGGAGACCTGGGCCGCATCACCGAGCGACACGTGGACGCCCTCGTCGCCCTACGGGCCGCCCGGTCGGGCGCCGTGGTGGCCCTGCCGGGGCCGTGGGAAGGGGTCCGGGAGCGCGGAGGCCTGCGGCTGAGGCCCGCGCCGCTCCGGGGAGGTCGGACGTGAAGCTCGCCAGCGGCATCCTGTATACCGAGAGGCAGATCTCCCAGCGCGTGGGGGAGATGGCGGGCCAGATCGCCCGCGACTATGCCGGAAAGACCCTCGTCCTCTGCGCGGTCCTGAAGGGCTCCATCCCCTTCCTGGCGGACCTCATGCGGCTCCTGCCCGGGGATGTGCGCCTGGCCCTCATCGAGATGAAGAGCCAGGTGGACGGCAAGCACGCCAAGATCCTCTTCACCTCCTCCCTCGACCTGGCGGGCCAGCACGTCCTGGTCGTCGAGGACATCGTGGACACGGGCATCACCCTCGACTACCTCCTCAAGCACCTGGAGGTGGAGCGCGCGCCGGCGTCCATCCGCGTGGCGGCCTTTCTGGACAAGCCCTCGGCGCGTAAGCTCGACGTGCCGGTCCACTACCGCGGCTTCTCGGTGCCCGACAAGTTCGTCGTGGGCTACGGCCTCGACTGGCAGGAGCGGTACCGGAACCTGCCGTACATCACCTGGGTCGAGCCGGAATGAGCCGCGCCCACGCGGGGTTTTTCAAAGGGGGCGGACGAGGCGCGCCCCGCTGGAACCCGCGCCCAGGAAGCCGGTCTGAACCGTCGGGAGGCCCAAGGGCCGCCCGGGGGTCCCCACGGCGGGGGCCCCGAGAGGAGAACGCGTGAACGCCCAGCTTCGGTCGGTACTCCTGTGGGCCCTCATCATCGCCATCGTCATCGTCTCCTTCGGCCTGCTGCGCAAGGCGAGCGTGAAGGAGGTGGAGCTGCCGTTCGGCCAGTTCACCGCCCTCGTGGACAAAGGGGAGGTCAAGGACGCCCTCGTCAAGGGCACCACCGTCCGGGGCGAACTCAAGAACCCGGTGGAGGGGGCCACCCGCTACACCGTCACCCTCCCCGGCGACCTCCAGAACTACACGCCCGAGCTGGTGAAGAAGGGCGTGGACGTGAAGGCCAGCGACTCCAACGCCTCGCAGTACGTGATGGCCCTCTTCTACATTCTCCCGGCGGTCCTGCTCATCGGCTTCTGGATCTTCTTCATGCGCCAGATGCAGTCGGGCGGAAACAAGGCCATGAGCTTCGGCAAGTCCAAGGCGCGCATGATGCCGGAGGGCGGCAACAAGGTCACCTTCAAGGACGTGGCGGGCATCGAGGAGGTGAAGGAGGAGCTCCAGGAGATCATTGACTTCCTGAAGGACCCGGGCCGTTTCAAGAAGCTCGGCGGCAAGATCCCCAAGGGGGTCCTGCTCATGGGCGCGCCGGGGACGGGAAAGACCCTCCTGGCCAAGGCCATCGCGGGCGAGGCCAACGTGCCCTTTTTCTCCATCTCGGGCTCCGAGTTCGTGGAGCTTTTCGTGGGCGTGGGCGCGAGCCGCGTCCGCGACATGTTCGAGCAGGCCAAGAAGAACGCCCCCTGCATCGTCTTCATTGACGAGATTGACGCCGTGGGCCGCAACCGCGGCTTCGGCGTGGCGGGCTCCCACGAGGAGCGCGAGCAGACTCTCAACCAGCTCCTGGTGGAGATGGACGGCTTCGAGGCCAACGAGGGGGTCATCCTCATCGCCGCCACCAACCGCCCCGACGTCCTCGACCAGGCGCTGCTGCGGCCCGGGCGCTTCGACCGGCGCATCGTGGTGCCGCGCCCGGACCTCAAGGGGCGCGAGGAGATCCTCGGCGTCCACGTGCGCGCCATCAAGCTGAGCCCCGACGTGGACCTCTCCATCGTGGCCCGCGGGACCCCCGGCTTCTCCGGCGCCGACCTGGCCAACCTCTGCAACGAGGGGGCCCTGCGCGCCGCGCGCCTGGGAAAGAAGGCCGTCGAGATGGAGGACTTCGAGTTCGCCAAGGACAAGGTCCTCATGGGCTCCGAGCGGCGCTCGCTCATCCTCTCGGAGGAGGAGCGCAACGTGGTGGCCCACCACGAGGCGGGCCACGCCATCGTCGCCTTTCATCTTCCCAAGGCCGATCCCGTCCACAAGGTCTCCATCGTGCCGCGCGGCATGGCCCTGGGCGTCACCCAGCAGCTCCCCGTGGACGACCGCTACAACTACTCCCGGGAGTACCTCGAAGAGGAGATGGCGGTGCTGCTGGGCGGCCGCTGCGCCGAGGAGATCTTTTTGGGCTCCGTGACCACCGGAGCGGGCAACGACCTCGAGAAGGTGGCCGAGATGGCGCGCAACATGGTCACCGTCTGGGGGATGAGCGAGCGGCTCGGCCCGCTCTCCTACAAGGGGGAGCGGAACCCCTTCGGCACCTTCTGGGAGGGCGGCACCAGCGCCCAGTACTCGGAGGAGACGGCCCGGGAGATTGACGAGGAGGTGAAGGCCCTCGTCCTCGCCGCCAAGAAGAGGGCCGAGACCATTCTGGGCGAGCACCGGGACCGCATGGAGGTCATCGTCAGGACCTTGCTCGAGCGCGAGGTGCTCGACCGCGCCGACTTCGAGGCGCTGCTCAAGGGCGAGCCGCTCCCCCTGCATGCGGCGGCCCCGCCTGCCGAGGCGGAGCCCTCCCGAGAGGCGGCCCCCGCCGCCAAGCCCGCTCCCGGCCCCGCCCTGCGCGAGGGGCTCGAGGGGGCGTGAGGCCCCCGGCCGGGTCCGCCGCCTGGCGCGTGGGCGGGCGGGATCTCCTCGCGGACCGTCCCTTCCTGTTGATGGGCGTGGTGAACGTGACGCCCGACTCCTTCTCGGACGGGGGGCGCTTTCTCGATCCCGGGGCCGCCGTCGCCCAGGCGGTACGCCTTGCCGAGGAGGGCGCGGACCTCTTGGACCTGGGCGCCGAGTCGAGCCGCCCCGGCAGCGATCCGGTCCCGGCGAGGGAGGAGTGGCGCAGGCTGGGGCCCGTCCTGGAACAGGTGCGCGCGGCGCTCCCGGAGCTCCCCCTTTCGGTGGACACCACCAAGGCCAAGGTGGCGCGCCGGGCGCTCGACGCGGGGGCCGACGTGGTGAACGACATCTCCGCGGGGCGCCTCGACCCGGGCCTGCTCCCACTCGTGGCCGAGCGCGGCGCGGCGCTCGTGCTCATGCACATGCGGGGCGTCCCCAAGACGATGCAGGAGGCCCCCGTCTACGCCGACGCCCCCGCCGAGGTGGCGGCGGAACTGGCCGAACGGCTTGACGCGGCCCGCCGGGAAGGCGTCCGCGAGGAGCGGCTGGTTCTGGACCCCGGCATCGGCTTCGGAAAGCGGGTCGAGGACAACCTGGCGCTCCTGAGGGACCTCTCGCCCCTCTTGGCATTGGGCCGCCCCGTCCTGGTGGGCGCCTCGCGCAAGAGCGTGGTGGGCGCGCTCACGGGAGCCGGAGTGGAGGACCGCCTGCCCGGCACGCTGGCGCTCCACGTGGCGGCCTTTCTCGGCGGCGCGCGGCTCTTCAGGGTCCACGACGTGGCGGCGCACCGGCAGGCGCTGACCTGCGCCGCGGCCCTCGCGGGAAAGGAGTAACCCCACCGCCTCTTTCTGGTATCCTTGGGTTGCCGCTTCGGAGGGCGCGATGGCCGACGAGGGCGAGGTTCGGTACGAGGCGTTCCGCACGGGCATCCAGGAAGACCAGCGCCCGTGGGGGGCGTTCCGGCGCTTCCCGGTGGAAGGCGTCGGGAGCGTGAAGATCATCACCGTGAACCCCGGGGGGGTCCTCTCCCTCCAGTACCACCACCGCCGCGACGAATTCTGGGTCATCCTCGACGACGGCCTGGAGATGACCCTCGAGAGCCGGGTCTGGCGTCCCGCGCCGGGGGAGGAGATCTGGATCCCCCGCGGGACCCGCCACCGCGTCCGCGGCACGGGCAAGCGCACGGCGCGTTTTCTGGAGCTGTGGCTCGGCGACTCCGACGAATCCGACATCGTCCGGGTGGAAGACGTCTACCGGAGATAACCGCCTGCCCGCGGTGCGACCGGAGACCCGCCCCCCGGGGAATCACCCCAGCGGGCCCGCAGTTTCCCGTCTCGGGCGCGGCAAGTCCGGCCCGCCGGTCACCGCCCCGCGAGCCACCCAGGAGGCCCTCCATGTCCAAGGTTCCCGCCTACGCCGCCTTTGACCCCAAGAAACCCCTCGGTCCCCACACCATCGCCCGTCGCGATCCCGGCCCCAAAGACGTGGCCATCGAGATCCTTTTCTGCGGCATCTGCCACTCGGATGTCCACCAGGCGCGCGACGAGTGGGGCGGCTCCTCCTACCCCATGGTGCCGGGCCACGAGATCGTGGGCCGCGTGGCGAAGACCGGCTCCGCCGTCTCCCGCGTCAAGCCGGGCGACCTGGCGGGCGTGGGGTGCATGGTGGACTCCTGCCGCGCCTGCGACCCCTGCCGGCGCGGCCTCGAGCAGTTCTGCCAGAAGGGCGCCGCCTTCACCTACAACGGAACCGAGATGGACCGCAAGACGCCCACCTTCGGCGGCTACTCCACGCGGATCGTCGTGGACGAGGCCTTCGTCCTCAAGGTGCCCGAGAACCTCGATCCCGCGGGGGCCGCGCCGCTGCTGTGCGCGGGGATCACGACCTATTCGCCCCTGCGCCGGTGGGGCTGCAAGAAGGGCGACCGGCTGGGCGTCGTGGGCCTGGGCGGCCTGGGCCACATGGCGGTCAAGCTGGGCACCTCCATGGGCGCCGAGGTGACCATGCTCTCGACCTCGAAGGCCAAGGAGGCCGACGCCAAGCGGCTGGGAGCCCACGCCTTCGCCCTCACCTCCGAGGAGGCCACCTTCAAGACGCTGGCCGGACGCTTCGATCTTCTCGTGGACACGGTCTCCGCACCCCACGACTACAACAAGCACCTGGGCCTCCTGCGGCCCGAGGGCACCCTGGTCGTCGTGGGCGCCCCGCCCGCGCCCATCCCCGTCTCCGCCTTCGCCCTCATCGGCGGCAACAAGCGCCTCGTCGGCTCCCTCATCGGCGGCATCCAAGAGACTCAGGAGATGCTCGACTACTGCGGCGCCCACGGCATCGTCTCCGAGGTGGAGGTCATCCCCGCGCAGAAAGTCAACGAGGCCTACGAGCGCATGCTCAAGAGCGACGTGCGCTACCGCTTCGTCATTGACGCCGCGAGCCTCACGAAGAAGGGAAGACACTAACAGAGCCCGCACGAATACCGGGCTCAACAACGCAACCAGGTGGCTTGACTTGAGGGGTGCACTACAGGGACTTGATGTGCTAGACAGCAAGATGTGACCCCGCGGTTCTAGGGGCAGGTCCTTTTTGGTCTTGAACTTACTCTGACCCAACACATTCGAGTGCGCTTCGATAGGCTGCATGTATTACGAAGTGTCCAGAACCGTTTGCAATTGGTGCTAGCAGCCGCTTCATCTCATAGCGCATCTCATATGCGAAGCGGGGTCTTTCGTCCGTCTTTGTTCGCACCCCCAAGAAACCGTACCAAGCAAGCAGGTTGATTGCATCGTCCAGCTGATCCGGGTCTAGTCTAGCTTTTATCAGCAACTGCCTGAGATCCTCCGCAGACAAGCTCGTCGAGCATCCGAGGAAGAACCACATGTCTCCAATTCCTGGGTAGACGTCGCACAACTCTGCTGCGGCCATTTTCAGCATCTCTGTTGAATATACAACTTCAGCATACCTGAGATCGCCAGCAAGGACTTTGTCATGGCCCCTATTTATTGCCACCTCTATAGCGCAGTGAAGGAACGACAAGAAATCCCTTGGCCTCATCAGTGTGCGTTCCACAATGTACTGAAAGGAATCAGACGTATCTATGAAGCGCTCAAAAAACAAGCTCCATATCTCGTCAAAAGTCCCTTTTTCTAGGCCTGATGCCACGACTCTCAAACGAAATAGCTCCTTGAACAGTTCCGGATCTGACCAATCGAGATTTATGGAAGTATCTTTTCCTTTGTCAGACGTTTCTCGCACTAAGTGCTCGTAAATATCGTTCCGCAAAAAGACTAGGCAGTGGAATCGCACGTTTCTGGACTCTAACTGACTTTGGAGTTTTCTTGTGGCCTCCAAGAGCGTTTTTATAACCAGGATATCTACAGCCGTCGCACCTCTGGTTGGCCACCCTTTATCAAGATTGTCCACGATCAACGCTACGTCATCCTTGTCACTTAGGTAGTCGGAAACTGCATCGTCCAACATGCGGATATCATTGACATAAAGAATCTGTGTTAGTTCCTTCGCAGTAGTCTCTCCATCAATTTTCTGGTAAGCTTTTGTAATCCTGTTAACATGGTTAAGCAACCGTTCGGAGAAATCACCTCTTTCCGCAAGACCAAAGTCCTTGAGAACCTTCGTTACGTGCATAAACCGTCGGCTTCTTTCTGGGTCCCTACTTGCCCACGCAACCTCATCCTCAGCAATTTTCTGGGCTAGTTCTCCAACCAGAATCACATTCCAAAAGGCGGTGAGCGTGTGTTCCTGAAGTCCGGGGCTGAGCTTTGACAAGATTGTTTCTCTTAACTTAGTGAATTGTGAGCCCTCCGGTTTCAAGTCGAGAACAAAGCGTGAGCGGCTATTTCCAAAGGAATCTTTGTAGGCATAGAAAATGGCGGTCTTGCCGGAGCCCTTGCGTCCCACCACCAATCTTGCGTAACCCAGTTTCGCTTGCTGGTATTGCGCGGTTCGCAAGAAGTAAGCTTGAAGTGGATGGCTTTCATTCTCCGCGGCAGTATCGCCTATGTCGACGGACTCGAGAAGTCCGGTGGGCGATTCCGAAGAACGATAGTGCTGACTTTGTAGCAATTGGATTGTCTTTCGTATTACGTTCTGTACCAACTTCTGCACATGCTCTGGGTCTGTGTAGCTTTTCACTATGTCCCTATAGTCTAGGGGCTGTGAAAAGTGACCTTCTTGCAGCATGAGAACCACCTTGCCTTGAGCCAATGCAAGTCCTGCAGCAAAGGCGGACCGAGCATTGTAGATATCTGCGCCCTTACGATCTCTACTCGACAGGTGTGCTATTACAGCAAGCGAACTGGATACTTGCTTGCGAAGTTCGTAAAGAGAAATCCTACTGTTCTCAGCCGGGTCGTATGTTCGAAAACGGAGAGCTGATCGTTTCAACGTAGACAGTAGGCGGACCTCTCCTTCAGTGTTCAACGGTCCTTTCACGACATAGAGGGGCGCTTCGAAGTTAATTGCAACTAATGAGCCAGCAACTTGATTGAGGGGCAGGCTCTGCTGGATTCTTGTCGCAAGTTGATCTGAGTTTTGAAAATCCGTGTATCCCATTGTATCGAGCAGGCCAAGCTCTTCGAAGGCTTTCTTGTCCTTGATAAAAGAGGCATCCCGAATGGGAGCAACCGCCTTTTCAAGGCCGAGAGAGAAACCGATCTCAAAAAGCACGTTGAAATTCAACGTGGTAACGTCGGCAAAGACATTTTCGGAGAAGCGAACAGCTTTGCATATGGTGCAGAAGATTATCTGGCCAGCCGTTCTCAGATCTCGCCACGTTTTCCAACTGTCGAGGTCTTTAGACGTTTTTAAGGACTTTACCGCAGATTCTATCGTTCTAGCAATCACTGGCGGATCTGATGGATAGAGAAGCAATCCCTTGCAAGGGATTGAGTCGGCGAAATTCTGGTCGCAGGGTCCTGACGCATATTCGCAGAATGTGGGGGCAATTTGAGGCTTCTTGCTGCCATCCATGTTTACTTGCCTCCTAATCGTGTTCGCCCTTGGTACGCGGGACTGGGGTCTTTCCATTTCACACTGAAGGCCTGATGATCATCTTGCCGACCCTTTGAGTATTTCCCAAACCGTCATCGCGCTACTCCCAGCAAATCATCTGCCGCCAGCAACTCAAACAACGGCTCAATTGTACTCCTGACGCGCCCTCAAGCGAAACGCCACACTGTGAAGTCCCCAGCTCGTGTAATCTGCGTGTAATCTGGGGACATCCTTATTTCCCCTCATTGGGTTTCTTGCTCCCTGGCTATTGCTCCCCGGGCGTACGGCTCCAATGGGAGGAGCGGTGGCAGGTCTCCCAAGGGTACATTCCTCGGCGTCAAGCCCACTTCTTCGCTGTTCATCAGGCAGAATTGTAGGCCTGGCGCATGCAAGCCGCAAGGTCTCTGACGCGTAGCTCCGATGCCACGAGGGCGGCTGCCGCGCGGATTGGGCCAGATACGAAGCCGACCGAGGGGGCCACACCGCAGGCGTACTTAACGTACGTTGAGGATGTGGCCCCCGAAGGTTGGCAAAGTAGATGGTCCGAGACTCGCGGCGCTCTTATTAGGGGGGTGCGGCTTCAGTCTCAAAACAGGGCAGAAGGCGGCCGCCGGGGAACCCCGGCGGCCGCGGTCGCGCGGACGGGGGAGGCGAAGAGAGTTCACTCGCGGAGCCTTCCCCGCGCGCGGCCGAGGGGGCCGCAGGCCTCCGCCTTCCGCCCGGTCAGGCCGCCAGGCAACCGTGCGGCGTCGCCAAGAGGTCTACCGCCCTTCGTTACTTCTTGCCGAATTTGCGCTTGAGGAACTCCAGGGCCTTTACCGCCTCGGGGAAGCGGAAGAGGATCGCCCCCGCGCCGTACACCGCCAGCCCGGCCGCGATGGCCGCGCAGAGCGCCGCGAGCGCCTCCCGGAGGCGGGCGTGGGGCAGCGCCGCGTAGACGCCCCAGGCCGCGGCCCCCGTGGCCGCGGAGAGGAGCCCCGTCCGCAGCAGCGCCTTTCCGCACGCCGCCCACGGCAGCGCCACGCCGTGCTTGCGTCGCACCGCCCACGCCAGCCACGCCAGGTTCACCGCCGCCGAGACCGAGGAGGCCGCCGCGATCCCCGTCGTCTTGAACGCCGGCAGAAGTGCCACCCCCAGCGTCACGTAGACCACCAGCGTAGCGAGCCCCGCCCAGAGCGGCGAGAGCATGTCCTTGTGGGCGTGGCAAACCCGCACCAGGACGATGGCCAGCGACCAGACCGCGATCCCCGCCGCGTACGCCGCCAGCGGCCCCGCGGTCATCTCCACCGACCCCTCGTCGAAACTGCCGGTCTTGAGCAGGACGCGCACGATGGGTTCCGACAGCGCCAGCAGGCCCGCGGTGGCCGGGAGCATGTCGAAGAAGACCATGGAGAGCGCCTCCTCGAGCGTCGCGGAGAGCGCCCCCTTGTCGCCCTCCGCCGCCTGGCGCGACATGCGCGGCAGGACCGCGGTGGAGAGCGACACCGCGAAGAGGCCGAAGGCCAGCTCGGTGATTCGGTTGGCGTAGTAGAGGGCCGAAACCGCGCCCTCTCCCACCAGATGGCCCATGGCGGTGCCGACCAGGACGATGACCTGGCTCACCCCGGCGCCGAAGACCGCCGGGAGCATGAGGGTGAAGACCTGCCGGACGTGCGGGTCCGAGAAGGACCATGCGGGCGCGAAGGACATCCCCTCCTTCGCCAGGTAAGGCACCAGGAAGAGGAACTGGCAGAGCCCTCCCGCGAGCACGCCCCAGGCCAGGACCACCGTGGGGTTCTCGGAGCCCCGGCCCCAGAACCAGGCCGCCGCCACCATGGTCAGGTTCAAGAGGGTGGGCGTGAAGGCCGGGGGACCGAAGACATCGCGCGAATTGAGGATGCCCTGGGCCACGGCCGAGAGCGAGACGAGGGTGATGTAGGGGAAGACGAGCGCCGTGAGCCGGATGGTCAGGGCGTAGATCTCAGGCGCCTTCTGGGCGTACTCCCAGGCCAGGAGCCGCACCATCAGCGGCGAGCCCGCCACCCCCAGGGCGCCGAGTGCCACCAGGAGCGTGCCGAAGATCCAGAAAAACCGGCGGGCGAAGAGCCAGGCCCGCTCCGGCTCCTCCTCGTGGAAGGAGCGGGAGAGGACCGGGACGAGCGAGGCGGTCATGGCCCCCTCGGCCACGAAGCGCCGGAAGGTGTTGGGAATCCGGAAGGCGATGTAGAAGGCGTCCGCCAGGTAGGAGGTGCCCAGCAGATGGGCGATGACCCGGTCCCTCACGTACCCGAGCACCCGGCTGAGGGCCGTCAGGAGGGCCATCACGAGGGTATGGCGGTAGAGCCCCCGCTCCCGCATCGCCCGGAGGATAGCACAGGTGGAGGCCGCCCCTTCGGAACAGTCTGCCAACTCTGGCACCGGGCTTGCGTAATAGGGTATCTTGACGAAGGAGAGTGCCAGAATGGCACAAGGAACCGTGTTGATCTTCGAAGACGAGTCGGAGAACCTCCGCAGCCTGACCCGGGCCCTCGAGAAGGTGGGCTACACGGTCCGGGGCTTCCAAGACCCGGTCAAGGGGCTGGAGTACTTCCACTCCTGCGAGGGGGTGGACATGGTGGTGACCGACCTGCGGATGCCGGGCCTGGACGGCATGGAGATCCTTCGCCAGGTGAAGAAGGCCGACCCGTCGGTGGCGGTCCTCCTGGTCACGGCCTTCGGGTCGGTGGAGTCCGCGGTCCAGGCCATGAAGGTGGGCGCCGACGACTACCTCGCTAAGCCGGTGGATCTCTACGAGCTGCGCAGCCGGGTCAGCTCGCTGGTGGAGAAGCGCCGGCTGAGCCGCGAGGTGGACGAGCTGAAGGCCCGGCTGGACGAGCGGTTCGGCTTTGAGAACCTCGTGGGGACGTCGCGCCCCATGGTGGAGCTCTTCAAGCAGACCCGCACGGTGGCGGCCACCCGCGCCACGGTCCTCATCCGCGGAGAGTCGGGGACGGGCAAGGAGCTCATCGCCAACGCCATCCACCAGCACTCCGACCGCAAGCGCGGCCGCTTCCTTCCCCTCAACTGCGCCGCCATCCCGCCCAACCTCATGGAGAGCGAGCTTTTCGGCCACGAGAAGGGCGCCTTCACGGGGGCCGACCGGGCCCACCCCGGCAAGTTCGAGCAGGCCAACGGCGGCACCCTCTTCCTCGACGAGGTGGCCGAGCTGCCCCCGGACCTCCAGGCCAAGCTGCTGCGGGTCCTCGAGGAGCGCACGGTGACCCGCGTGGGGGGCACCCAGCCCATCCCCGTGGACGTGCGCATCATCGCCGCCACCCACCGGGACCTGGGCGCCTGCGTGCGCGAGGGCCGCTTCCGGGAGGACCTCTACTACCGGCTCAAGGTCGTGGAACTGGCGGTCCTGCCGCTGCGCGAGCGGCGAGAGGATGTTCCCCTCCTGGTCCAGGCCTTCCTGACCCAGTTCGCCGCCGAGCACGGCAAGGCGGTGCGGCGGGCCAGCGAGCCGGTCCTGCGGGCCTTCGCCGCCTATACCTGGCCCGGGAACGTGCGCGAGCTCAAGAACGTGGTGGAGCGCATGGTGGTCTTCTGCGACGGCGAGGAGCTGGAGGAGCGCCACCTGCCCGCCGACTTCGGCGATCGCCCCCGTCCCGCGGCCGCGGCCGCGCGGACGATGGAGCCCGCCCCACCCCGGCCCGAGGCGCCGCAGGCGGTCCTGCCGCTCGGCCGGATGGAGCGCGAGGCCATCTTCGCGGCCCTCCGGGAGACGGGGGGGAACAAGACGCAGGCCGCCCGCGTCCTGGGGATCGGCCTGCGCACGCTGCACCGCAAGCTGAAGGAATACGGTTACGGGGAGCGCCCGACGGCCGCCCCCGAAAGGAGCCAGCCATGAAGACCGCCAGACTGTTCGCGCTCGCCGCCGCGGGCGCGCTGCTCATCCTCCTGGGCTTCGGCCTCGCCCAGGTGCACGAGGTGAGCGCCCCTCTCGCCCAGGCCGCCACGGCCACGCCCCCCGCGGCGGGACCCGGTTCCTCCAACCCCGGCTTTGCCGACGTGGTGGAGAAAGTGGACCCGGCCGTGGTCTCCATCGCCTCCCTCAGCGTGGGCAACCCGGAGGAGGAGATGGGGCAGGGCCAGGGCGAGGAGATGGGGCCCGAGGGGCCCTTTGGCAATCCCTTCGAGTTCTTCTTCGGCCGCCCCCACCCCCCGCTCCCCCGTGGCCAGAAGCCCGTGCAGGAGTCGGGCGGGAGCGGCTTCCTCATCAGCCCGGACGGCTATATCCTCACCAACAACCACGTGGTGGAGGGGGCCGAGAAGGTCACCGTCACCCTCAGCGATGAGAGCGAGTACCCCGCCCGGGTGGTGGGGCGCGACGCCGAAACCGACGTGGCGGTCCTCAAGATCGAGGGAAGGAACCTGCCCACGGTGCCGCTGGGCGACTCGGACGCCATGCGCGCCGGGGACTTCGTCCTCGCCATCGGCAACCCGCTCATGTACCGGCACACGGTGACCATGGGCGTGGTCTCGGCCAAGGGCCGCCGCATCTCGGCCTCCGCCCTGGACGACTTCATCCAGACCGATGCGGCCATCAACTTCGGGAACTCCGGCGGGCCGCTCATCAACACGAAGGGCGAAGTGGTGGGGATCAACACCGCCATCACCCGCAACGATGGCATGGGGCGCATGGTGGAGGGGATCGGGTTCGCCATCCCCATCAACCTCGTGAAGGGGATGCTCGACCCCCTCAAGAAGGAGGGGCGCGTCGCCCGGGGCTACCTCGGCGTGAAGGTGGGGCCGGTGGACCGGGACGCCCGGGGCTACATCAAGGAGAAGTTCGGCGTGGACTTCAAGGGCGGCGCCCTGATCCAGAGCGTGGAGAAGGAGACCCCGGCCGCGAAGGCCAACCTCCGGAAGGGGGACATCATCCTCTCGGTGGAAGGCCAGGAGATCAAGGACAGCCGCGAGCTCGTCTACCGCGTCTCGGCCTTCCCGCCCAAGAGGACCATCGCGTTGCAGATCCTGAGGGACGGGAAGAAGGAGCGCGTGGAGGTCACCCTCGCGGACCGCGCCAAGGGGCTGGCCCAGGAGGGCGAAACCGGCGCCCCGGGGGAGGGCGGCGAGAAGGAGGCCCGGCTCGGGATCCAGGTCCAGGAGATCACCCGCCAGGCCCGCATGATGTACCGCATTCCCCAGGAGGTGGAAGGAGTGCTCGTGGTCTCCGTGGAACCCAAGACCAATGCCTTCGCCAAGGGGCTCCGGGAGGGCATGGTCATCTCCGAGGTGAACGGGAAGCCCGTGGTCTCCCTCGAGAGCTACCGCAAGGCGGTCGCGGGCGTGAAAAAGGACGACTCCGTGAGCCTCTACATCCAGGACGGCTCGGGCGGCCGGTACGTCTACTTCAAGGCAGATTGAGTCGCTCACGGGGCCGGGGCGGCGCGCCATTTTGGCGCGCCGCCCCGCTTTCTTGACCGGGGGGAACTAACCTCTTTACAATCCGCGTGTTTCGTCTCATCCCGGGGCTTCCGGTCCGTTGGGCCCCCCCAGCCACCGACGGGGCACGGGCCATGGAGAGAGACAGTGGAAGAGGAACTGGTCGCACAACGCCGCGCCAAGCTCGCCGCCTGGGCGGACGCCTTCCCCGGAAGCGCCCCGGAGCGCTACGAGACCACGGACCGGCTCGCCGCCATTACCGCCCGCCACGACGGGCCGGAGCCCACGAGCGCCGAGACCCTCGCCGGGCGCCCCGAGACGGTGCGGGTGGCCGGACGCCTGGTGGCCCTCCGGAAAATGGGCAAGCTCGCCTTCAGCCACCTCTCCGAGGGAGGTGCCAGACTCCAGCTTCTCTTCGAGCGCCAAGCGCTGGGCGAAGCCTACGAGAAGCTCTCCCTGCTCGACCTGGGCGACTGGGTGGGGGCCGAGGGCACCCTTGCTCGCACCCGTACGGGCGAGCTCACCGTGAAGGTCTCCTCCTACCTCCCCCTACGCAAGTGCCTGAGGCCCCTGCCCGAGAAGTGGCACGGCCTCACCGACGTGGAGCAGCGCTACCGCCAGCGCTACCTCGACCTGGCCATCAACCCCGAGAGCGTGGAGCGGTTCCGGCGGCGGTGCGCCACGGTGGAGGCGATCCGCCGCTTCATGCTGGCGGAGGATTACCTGGAGGTGGAGACCCCCATGCTCCACCTGCTGGCGGGGGGCGCCGCCGCGCGGCCCTTCGTGACCCACCACAACGCCCTCGACATGACGCTCTACCTCCGCATCGCCCCCGAGCTCCACCTCAAGCGGCTGGTGGTGGGGGGGTTCCCGCGGGTCTTTGAGATCAACCGCAACTTCCGCAACGAGGGGCTGGACACGCGGCACAACCCCGAGTTCACGATGATGGAGTTCTACCGCGCCTACGCCTGCGCCGCTGACCTGATGGCCTTCACCGAGCGGTTGCTCTCGGTCTGCGTCGCCTCGGTCCTCGGCGGGAGCGAGGTGGGCTACCAGGGGCGCCCGGTCTCCTTCGCGCCCCCCTTCGCGCGGCTCGCCCTGCGCGATTGCGCGCGAAAGGCGCTCGCGGACGCCGGTGTGCCCGACGGCGCATGGCTCTCGCCCACGGGCCGGGCCGAGTGGGCCCCCCGCCTGGGCATGAGCCCCGGCAAGGCCGCGACCGCCGAGCGGTTCCTCGTGGAGGCCTTCGAGACCCTGGTGGAGCCGACTCTCTGGCAGCCCACCTTCGTCCACGACTATCCCATCGAGGTCTCTCCCCTCTCGCGCAGGAAGGCCGGCTCCGAGGAGACGGCGGACCGGTTCGAGCTCTTCGCGGGGGGGATGGAGATCGCCAACGGCTTCTCCGAGCTCAACGATCCCGACGACCAGCGGGAGCGGTTCAAGGCTCAGGCGGAGGCCAAGGCCGAAGGCGACGCCGAGGCCATGCCCTACGACGAGGACTTCTGCGACGCCCTGGAGTACGGACTGCCCCCCACGGCGGGCGAGGGGATCGGCATTGACCGTCTGGTGATGCTCCTGACCGACACTCCCTCCATCCGGGACGTCATCCTCTTCCCCCACCTCAAGAGGCGGGAGCGGGGATGAACCTCACCCTGTTCGTGGGCCGGCGCTACCTGCTGGCCCGCCGCAAACAGGCCTTCATCTCGCTCATCACCTTCATCTCGGTCTCGGGCGTGGCGGTGGGGGTCATGGCGCTCATCGTGGCCCTGGCCATCTCCACCGGCTTCACGACCCGGATCCGGGAGAAGATCCAGCTCATGAACGCCGACCTTGACGTGCTGGGCGGCCCCGGCGAGCTCGACGCGGAGGCCCAGGCCCAGGCGCGCCGCGCCCTGGACGCCGAGCCGGCGGTGGCCGCCTACGCCCCCGTGGTCCTGGGGACGGGTCTCTTGAGCGGGCCCTACACGCGTGTGGGGCTCGTGGCGAAGGTGGTGGGCGTCGCCCCCGAGAGCCAGGCCAAGGTGGTGGACCTGGCCCCCTTCCTGCGCGGCGGCAGCTTCCTCGGCCAGACCCCCGACGGCTCCCACGGCGCCGTGCTGGGCGCCGACCTGGCCTCCACCCTCGGCGTGGACGTGGGCGACACCCTTCAACTCCTGGTCCCCAAGATGACCCTCTCGCCCTTCGGCAGCTTTCCGCGGATCGCGAGCGTGAAGGTGTCGGGGCTGCTGCGCACGGGCTACTACCTCTACGACACGGAGTTCCTGTTCCTGGATCTCCCGTACGCCCAGGAGCTGCTCTCGGGCCCCGGGAAGGTGAGCGCGTTCCAGGTGCGGCTCAAGGACCGGGGCGCGGTGGAGCCGGCGGGCAGGCGCCTCCAGGCGGCGCTCGGCTCGGGCTTCCGGGTTCTGGACCTGGTCCAGAGCAACGCCGAGTTCTTCAAGGCCCTCCGGATGGAGCGGGTGCTGCTCTTTCTGGCCATCGGGCTCATCGTCCTGGTGGCCTCGCTCAACATCGTCTCCACCCTCATCCTCATGGTGATGGAGAAGGTGCGCGACATCGGAATCCTCCGGAGCATGGGCGCCTCCGCCGCCGACGTGCGCGCTATCTTCCTTTTCCAGGGACTCGCCATCGGCGTGGTGGGAACGGTGGCGGGGGACGTGGCGGGGGTCCTGCTCTGCCACCTCCTCGACCGCTACCGGGCGATCCCGCTCTCCCTCGACGTCTATCCCCTGCCGTACGTCCCCTTCATCACCTCCGCGGGGCAGGTCGCGGCGGTCTCTCTCTTCGCCCTCGGCGTGGCCCTGGCGGCCACCCTCTACCCCTCCGCGCGGGCCGCGTCGCTGGACCCGGTGGAGGCGCTGAGGTACCAGTGATGCTCGCGGTGCGCGCCCTCCACAAGAGCTACCGGTCCGGAGCCTCCCACCTGGCGGTGCTGCGCGGGGTGGACCTGCGGCTCGCCGCGGGCGAGGTGATGGCCCTCACGGGGCCCTCGGGGGTGGGCAAGAGCACGCTGCTGCACCTGGTGGCGGGACTCGACCGGCCCGACGCGGGGACCGTCGAGGTGGCGGGCACCGAGGTGACCTCGCTGAAGGGTCCACCCCTCGACCGCTACCGCAGCCGCACCATGGGACTCGTCTACCAGTTCCATTTCCTCCTGCCCGAGTTCACGGCGCTGGAGAACGTCCGGATGCCGGCGGTCATCGCAGGGGTTCCGGACGGCGGGAAGGCGCGCGCCGCGGCGCTCCTCGCGGAGGTGGGCCTCTCGGGACGCGGCCACCACCTGCCGGGCCAACTCTCGGGAGGAGAGCAGCAGCGCGTGGCCCTCGCCCGGGCTTTGGTGAACGACCCCGCCCTCCTGCTCGCGGACGAGCCCACGGGGAACCTCGACGAGGAGACCGCCGCCCAGGTGTCGCGGCTCCTCTTCGACCTGGCAGCCGCCCGGGGGCTGGCGGTTCTGCTCGCCACCCACAACCCGGGGCTCGCCGCCGCCTGCCACCGGACGGCCCGCCTGGAGGCGGGCCAAGTCCAGATGACAGCCCCGCGGCCGGATGGTATAATTGTCTAATGCGGAGAGCGGATGAGCGATAGGTTCACCGAACAGGCCCGCAGGGCCCTTTATTTCGCCCGCCACGAAGCCGGCCAGGCCGCCTCCCCGTTGGCGGAACCCGAGCACGTCCTGCTGGGGCTGCTCGGGGTCGAATCCGCCCTCATCCAACTCGCCACCTCGGGGCTCCAGCTCGACCCCGCCACGGTGCGGCGCGAGATGGGCGTGGAGCCCGCTGGAGAGCGCCAGGCATCCTACTTCCTGGTGAACCCGCCCGCCTGGTCCCAGGACGCGCGCCTGCTGCTCGAGCGTCACGCTCCCGAGGAGGCGGAGCGGGGGGGAGCCACGCGCGTCGGGGTGGAGCACCTCTTCCTCGGCCTCTTCTCCCTGAAGGACTCCCGGGTGGAGCGGTTCCTCTCGGAGCGGGGTCTCTCTCTTCAGCTGGCGCGGGACCGGCTCCAGATGGCGCGCAAGCGCCGCGTGACCGAAAAGCCCAAGGAGGAGCCCCGGGCGGTCCTGGAGGACTTCACCCAGGACCTGACCCGCGCCGCCGCCGAGGGCCGCCTGGACGTGCTGGTGGGCCGCGAGCGTGAGCTTGAACGCGTTGTCCAGATTCTGGCCCGCCGCCAGAAGAACAACCCCATCCTCCTGGGCGAGCCCGGCGTGGGCAAGACCGCCATCGTGGAGGGACTCGCCCAGTGGATCGTGAGCGAGAAGGTGCCCGAGGCTCTGCGGGACAAGCGCATCCTCGCCCTCGACCTCTCCCTCGTCATCGCCGGGACGAAGTACCGGGGCCAGTTCGAGGAGCGTCTCAAGGGCATCCTCAAGGAGATCGGCGAGGGCGGGGACGTGATCCTCTTCGTGGACGAGGTCCACACCCTCGTGGGGGCGGGCAGCGCCGAAGGGTCCATGGACGCCGCCAGCATCCTCAAGCCCGCCCTCTCCCGGGGCCAGTTCCAATGCATCGGGACCTCCACCTTTCGGGACTACAAGCGCCATATCGAGAAGGACCGCTCCCTCGTGCGGCGCTTCCAGCCAGTGAGCGTCCTGCCGCCGGACGAGGAGGAGAGCCTCCGGATCCTGGAGGGGCTCCGGGCGAGCTACGAGTCCTACCACGGCGTTCGCTACGCCGACGAGGCCCTCCGCGCCGCGGTGGCCCTCTCGCACCGGTACATCGCCGACCGCTTCCTGCCGGACAAGGCGGTGGACGTGATGGACGAGGCGGGCGCCCGGGCCAAGATCCGCTCCCAGGCGGCCGCCGCGTCCGAGGAGGCGGACGAGAAGGCCGCCCCACGGTCCGTGGACCGCGACCTCGTGGAGGAGGTCGTCGCCCAGTGGACGGGCGTCCCCGTCACGGCCCTGCGCGAGGGCGAGCGCGAGAAGCTCCTGCGGATCGAGGAGACCCTCCACCAGCGAGTGGTGGGGCAGCACGAGGCGCTCTCGGCCCTGGCCCGTGCCATCCGGCGCTCCCGCGCGGGCATTCGGAACCCCCTGCGGCCCATCGGCTCCTTCATCTTCCTGGGCCCCACGGGGGTGGGCAAAACCGAGTCGGCCAAGGCCCTGAGCGAGTTCCTCTTCGGCGACGAGCGCGCCCTCATCCGCTTCGACATGAGCGAGTACATGGAGAAGCACTCGGTGGCGCGCATGATCGGCTCGCCCCCCGGCTACGTGGGTTACGAGGAGGGGGGCCAGCTCGCCGAGAAGGTCAAGCGCCGGCCCTACTCGGTCGTCCTTCTCGACGAGATCGAGAAGGCCCACCCCGACGTCCTGAACCTCCTGCTCCAGATCATGGAGGACGGCACTCTCACGGACGCCTACGGCGATTCGGTGGACTTCCGGAACACCATCCTCATCCTCACGAGCAACATCGGCTCCAAGCACATCCTGGACCGCGGCGTGCCGGGCTTCGAGGACGGCGGCGCCCGCGGTGCGACCCTGAAGAAGGAGGAGGTCCTGCGGGAGCTGCGCCAGGCCCTCCTGCCGGAGTTTCTCAACCGCATTGACGAGATCATCGTCTTCGACGCCCTCACCCGCGAGGACTATCTGGCCATTGCGGCCCGCATGATCGGCGACCTGAACCGGTCGTTGGTCGAGGCCCGCGTGACGCTGGAGCCGCGGCGCGAGGTGCTGGAGTTCCTGGTGGACCGCTGCTGCGCGGACCGCTCCTACGGCGCGCGCCCGCTGCGGCGCGGGGTGCAGCGCCACGTGGAGGACCCGCTGGCCGAGTGGCTGCTGAAGCCCGAGGCGCGGGAGGAGACCACCCTGGTCCTGGACGTGCACGACGGACGGATCGTGCTGCTCCGGGAAGAACCGGTGCCCATTTCCTGACAGGTGCTGTATGGCGACTAGACCCGTTCGAACCCTCGCGTCCGCGTTCCTGGCGCTCCTCCTCGGGGCGGCCGCGGCCGCCCAGCAACCGCCCCGCATCGAGAGAATCGTCCTGGAGGGCAACGACCGTCTGACCCAGGACGCCTTCCTCGCCCTCACCTCGCTGCGGCCGGGGGACCCCTACGACCCCGCGGCGGTGGCCCGGGAGTACAAGAAGATCTGGGACTCCGGGCTCTTCGACGACCTCTCGGTCGAGGCCCAGGACGGGGCGGGCGGCAAGGTCATCCTCTTCCACGTGAAGGAGCGCCCGGTGATCGCCACCGTGGAGTTCCGGGGCTCCAAGACCCTGACCACCTCCACGGTGCTCGACAAGCTCAAGGACAACCACGCCGAGATCAAGTCGGGCAGCGTGCTGGACTACTCCAAGATCAAGCGCACCGAGGCGGCCCTGCGGTTCATGGCCGCCGAGAAGGGCTACCCCGACGCCGTCGTGACGACCTCGGTGAACACCCTCGGGCGCTCCCAGGTCTCGGTGGTCTTCGACATCCAGGAGGGCCCCAAGGCCCGCATCGCCCGGGTGAGATTCGCCGGCAACAAGGCCTTCTCCCAGGTCCGCCTGCGCTACACCCTGAAGAAGACCCGCAACCACTGGTGGTTTTCCTGGGCCACCCGTCACGACATCTACTCCGAATCCCGCTACTTCGAGGACGTGAAGGCCCTGCGCGAGCTCTACGAGAGCCGGGG
>JAKAIJ010000180.1 GCA_021814355.1 Acidobacteriota bacterium | reverse complement strand
GCCGAGGACCCGTCCCAGACCGCGCTCCAGCTCTCAGGGTAGAGCCCCGGGCCGGGGTAGGAGGTGGTGCGCTCGGCGTGCCACACCTGCTTGCCCCGGGAGTCGCGGATCTCGAGCTTCCATTCCACGAAGTAGGCGGAGGGCGCCGGGAGCAGCAGGTTTCCCGCCAAGCGGATCGTGGCGGTGTCGGCGATGCCGTTGCCGTCGGGCGTGAAGGCCGCGGGGGAGACCGATTGGGAGAGGATCGTGAGGCTCGTGGACGGCGGGGCGGGGGAACCCGCCCGCGCGAGCCACGTCACGATCAAGGCGCAAACCGCAACCCCGGCCTTCTTGTACATGAAAACCTCCTCGGACGACTCCCGTGCCACCGGGCCCCGCTTTCGGGGTCCCGGGCGTTCGCTACTCGGCCTGGATGGCCGAGTGGCCGTACTGGTCGGCGTCGGTGTAGAGCAGGAGGGTGAGCCGGGCGGCGGGCCCGAGATGCTCCCTCTCCAGGGCGGCCTCGTAGGCCGACTCCTTTCCCGGGTTGCGGTGCAGGTCTAGTTCCCTCCACGTGCCGTCTTCGAAAAAGAGCCTCGCCCCCAGGTTGCGCTTCTGGAAGATCTCCGATGCCTCCGGGGCGGCTTCGATCCGCAGGCGCCGGCCCTGGAGGCTCGCGTGGAACCGGAGTTCCTTCTGTTCCGCGTAGTCCGCCCGGTGGAGCGGCGAGGAGTCCTCATAAGCCCTGGGCCGCGCCGGTTCCAGCACGGCGTACCGGCTCCGCGCCGCCAGGTAGGTTTCGGGGTCCGGGGATTCCACGACCAGGGAGGCGGCCGGCAGCTCGTACCCCTTGAAGGAGAAGCCGGGCTTGGCATTGTTCCCGGCGGCGCCGTCCCCGCTCCCTCCCCAGTTGAGGGCGAGGAGGCCCCCGCGGACGGGCTCCATGTCTTTGAGGGTCGCGAGGATCTGCCCGTCGTCTCCGAGGACCACCCAGACGCGGATTCGCGCGGGGACGGCGAGGTAGAAGAGCACCTTGCCCGCGACCGGGTCCCACTGAACAGCGGTGACCTCGGCCTTCCTGCCGTGGTTATCCGCGTTGGGGTTGAAGATCGGGGTCCAAGAGCCCGCATGGCGCTCTTGTATGAAGGGGGTGTACGCCTCTGACGGGACCGGCCGGCGGTCGTCGTCGAGGCCGTCCCAGGAGATGTCGCGGCTCCCCGCTGGCCACTTGGCATCGCGAACGAGGGTCCGAACCAGACGGCCATCCGGTCCCGTGATCAGTATCTGGAGACGGGCCGGGCGTGGCAGGGTCACCTTGAGGACCGCAGGAACGGGTTTCGGGACCCGGAGGTCCAACGTCCCTAAGCTCCAGGCCGCCGTGACCGGGGCCGGGGAACCCGGAGCCGGGGGAGTTTGGGCGGAGGGGGAAAAAGCGAAAAACAGGCTGGAGGCGAGAACGGCGCCCACGCGAAGGCTCTGTGTCACGGAATCCCCCCTCACCGGTTTTCTGTCCGAGCCCCCGTCGTGGGTGCGCTACGGGATTTTGTTCTCCCATGTACCGGCCCGGGCACCCATGTCAAGCGTTTTTTTTCGGGCCCCGGCCGGGGAGGGAGGCGCGTGGGCCGTGGAGCCCGCGTGCCCTTGCCACCGGGCTTCGCCCACCGTGATCTCCGGATTTTCGCCGGCGGGCAGCCGAAGAAACGCCCACAGGGCCGGAGGGGCCCGCCGGTAGCGGAGGGTGGCCGTGATGGCCAGGGGCCCCGGGGGGAGATCGGACGGAACTTGGAAGGCGTAGCGTTCCGTGACGGTCTCTTGGGGGCCGAGGCGGTAGTCGGTCCCCAGGGCGTAGGCGTTCCACTCGAAGGCGGTCATCCGTCCCTGCCGGTCGAACATGGGGAGCCGGAAGACGCGGTCGCCGGGGGCGATGCCGTCGCCGTCGCGGGGCAGGCCGCCGGCGGCCTGCCCGCCGGCGAGCTCCTGAAGATCGAAGTAGGCCCGGGCGTCCGAGCCGATGGTGTGCTCCTCCCCCTCGAACCCCTTAGGCCGGACGGAGAGCGGGTAGGCGCGGCCCGCGCCGTCCACCGCCTCCACGTGGAGCCAGAGCTGGCGCAGTTCCGAGCTGCCGGCGGGGATACGGTGGCCCGCCGCGGCGTTGGCCAGCTCCACCGACACCTCCAGCTCCGCCCCGGGCCGGGGTGGTGAGGCGGGCGGCTCGAGCCGGAGCTCCACGGAGCGGGGGATCATCCCGTTGACGAACTCCCGCGTGAACTGCTTGTGGCAGTCCAGACAGCCCTTCTCGCCCGTTTTGGAGTAGGGGCTCTCCTTCCACTCGTTGTAGACGGACTTCACCCACTGGCCGCCGGGGCCCCGCTCGTTGTGGCAGGTGCCGCACAGTTCCGGCGACTTGGTGAACCGCACGGGGCGGCCGAGGGCGGACTGGATCTCGGGCCCGAAGCGGTTGCCGCCCTTTCGGACGATCCAGTTGAACTGCCCGGGGACCTCCCCGCTAAAGCCCCAGGTGCTGTGGCAGAAGTCGCAGGTGATTCCCTCGTCGGCGGAGAGAGGTTCCTCCGGGGCGGGGACCTTCCCCTGAAGATACTGGAGCGGGCTGTGGCAGGCCACGCAGGAGGCGGGCAGGCCATCGTCCGTCCCCTCCCGCTTCGCCTTGGCCCAGGCGAGCCTGTACTCGGCCTGCACGAAGGCGTTGGAGAAGGCCGTGGGGCGGAACCCTCCGCGCCACTTCTTCCCCTCGGCCACGTGGCACCGGGAGCACTCCTCCGCGGCCAGCACCTGGCCCGCCGGGAGCCAGCCGCGGGCCATTGGGCCCGGCACCCCTTTGCCCAACTGAAACGGGCCGGGCTCGCCGCCCTGCGCCCAGAGGGCCACGCAGACCGTCACGGACACGGCGGCGCCGGTGCAGCTCAAGCGCGCGGCTGGGCTCGCGGGTTTCGAGTGAAACAGCCCCCACACCCCTTGCCCCCTATGTTTCCGGGGAAAATCCCGCCCTCATGCGCCCCGGACGGTTGCCAGAACCTCCATCTCGCAAAGGAGCTCCGGGCGGCAGAGCGCCGCCTGCACGCAGGTGCTGGCCGGGAAGAGGGTGATCCCCTGCCCCGCGAAGAACCGCGCGCGGATCTCCGCCAGCTCCCCGTAGAAGGTCATGTCCTTCAGGTAGATGGTCGTCTTGAAGACGTCCTGCCACGTGGCGCCGGCGGCGGCGAGCAGGGCGGTGACGTTCCGGAGCATCCTCTCGGCCTGTGCGGCGAAGTCTCCCGGGTGGAGGGACTCCCCCGCCGGCCCCACGCTCGCCGTCCCCGAGATGCAGAGGAGGGAGGAGTTGCGGACGTCCACCAGGACGGCGCGGGAGAAGGGAACGGGACGCGGGTACTCCCACGCCTCGTTGAGGTGCCCCGGCGCCCCGACGGCTCTCTTTTTCGACAGGCCCCGACTCCTCTGGAGGCGTATTGTACTTCGGACGCACTTTCTGTCAAATGGAAACGGGCTCTCCGGCTTCGTCCCCCTCGTGGCAGACCCGTGCGGCCGCGGCGCAGGCGGCGCGGCCCGTGAAGGCTTTTCATACCAAGTTGTGACCAATTGTGAACAAAGCGCCTTCCGTAGCGGAGCGGAGGAAGGCGGCGTTCCGCGCGGATCGGGCCTAGTGCAAGGAACGCGAGCGGGCGAGGCCGAGTCGTACTGGGATGTACGTCGAGCGCCTCAGTCCGCGAAGCGTGACGCAGCAGGAGGTCCGAGACTCGCGGCGCACTCGATAAAGTGGGGGGAGGCGGCAAGAAACCGGAGGAGGAGGCTGGGCTGGAGCGCCCGAAGGGCAGGGGCTCGCGAGGCCGGTTCGGAGAAGGATTCTCCAAAGGCAAGCCTGAGCCCAAATCCTTCGACGAGACGGCACCGAGCCCCGGAAGGTGCAAAGCACCCTTCAGCCTCGGCGTTTACCCTTGATCGCAACTTGGTATCAACGGCCTGCCGGTGGCGGCGCCGGGGACCCTTCCTACCAGTACCGCTCCAGGTGGACGTTCCCGGGCTGCTTGGGGGTGTGCTCCGCGTAGCCCTCGGCGGCGAGCTGCGCGAGCATGGCCTCGATCATGAGGGGGTTGCCGCAGAGGAAGACGTGGGTGGTGGCAGGCGAGGGGGCGAAGCCCAGGGTCCGCTCCAGGTCGGGGCCGGTCCAGAGGTGGTTGACGAAGCCGCTTCGGCCGTTCCAGGGGATGGGCTCCTCCTCGGGGTTGCTGATGACGGGGGCGTAACAGAACCCCGGGCAGAGCCGCTGCATGGTGGCCAGCTCGGCGCGGTAACCCAGGTCCCAGGAGTGGCGGGCGCCGTGAAGGACCGCCAGCCGCGTGCCGCGCAGGTCGGGCAGGTGGGTGCGGAGCATGCTCATGTAGGGGGCGAGCCCCGTGCCCGTGGCCACCAGAACAATGTTCTGGCCCTGCGGCACCTGGTCCATCGTGAACATCCCCACCATCTTGGGCGAGAGCCAAAGGGGGTCGCCCGGCTTGAGGGCGAAGAGCCGCGGCGTGAGTGCACCCGAGCGCACCAGGGCGATGTAGAACTCGAGGTACTCGTCGTCCACCGACGAGGAGGCCGCCGAGTAGGCGCGGCGGATGAGCTTGCCGGGGTCGGCGGGCGGCGCCTCGGGGTCGGTGAAGGGAGCGCGGGGGGCCGAGCCCAGGAGCCCGAGCACCGTGTACTGCCCCGCTTTGAAGCCGGGCAGGGCCCAGCCGTTCGTCCGGACCCGCAGGATCATGAGCCCGGAGGCCACGTCCACCCGCTGGGCCACCAGAGCGTTGTAGTCGGTCCCGGCCATGGCCTTCCCCCCGGGCACGGTCGCGGGGCGGCGACCGCCGCCCCGCCTGCGGAGGAAGTATCCTTCAGCCCGCGGGCACGGTCAAGGAGAGAGAAGGCCGGGGCGGAGGTTCACGGCGTGCCGCAGGCGCCCGCCACGCTCTTGGAGGTGATGCCGCAGACGCCGCTGGCGGCCGTGCCGCCCTCTTCGGCGCCGGCCGTCGTGAGCCCCCAGGAGCCCTCCACGGTCCCGCCGTTGTCCCCCACCACCAGGAACCAGAGGAACCGCTTCGCGTCGGCGGAAGGGTCCGGGACCGCCATCCAGAGGTAAGTGCCGGAGGTGCCGATCCCGCACCTGCCCCCCGCGAGCGGCGCCCCCGTGGTCATGGCCGAGGCGAGGTCGCTGCCGAGGCCGTAGAGGATGTGGTACCCCGTGGAGGGACAGTTGGCGGCGTCCCAGGTGACCGTGGCGTCGGTGCCGTGGTTCGAGGTGGTCATCCGGGTGGGATTCACGCTGTAGGGGACCCGGGCGGTGGCGCCCGAGGCCGCCAGGGCGACGGTGCCCGTCATCCCCAGGGCGCAGTGGTTGCCGCAGAAGTAGGGGTAGGTGGCGGGGGGGTCGTTGAAGACGCGGCTGAAGGTCATCGTGGTGGCGTTGAGGAGCGAGTTCCAGAGGCCGTCGCCGCTGCAGAAGGTCCCCGATGTGGTGGTGTGGATGCCGGCGTTGCGGACCCACTTCACCGTGTCCCCCTGGACGATGCTCA
>JAKAIJ010000179.1 GCA_021814355.1 Acidobacteriota bacterium | reverse complement strand
ATGCGCCGCGAGTTTTGGGCTCCGGCCCCCCAAGGGCTCCCTGCGCGTTGGCCGCGCGGCCGGAGCGGATTCGAGGCGGCCCGGCGAAGGCGTGTGAACCCAAACACACGGCGAGCCGGGCCAACAAAGAAGCCGCCCGGCCCCGCGCCAACCCGGAGGGACGAGGCGGCCTGGGCGCCCCGCGGCGTTGCAGCTCGTCGCCGATGCACCGTCCGGCACGCATCGCCTTCCTCGCCGCGCCTTGCGGTGCATCCCAGGGCGCTCTCGTCGCGCCAGAGATCCTTGGGGGGCCGGAACCCGAAGGGCATCTACTTCGTCAACCTTCGCGGTGCGGGGCGCTCGACGTACATCCCAGTACGACTCGGCCCCGCCCCGCTTGGTTTCGCATCTACCCCGATCCGCGCGGGACGCCGCCTTCCCTTGCTTCGCTCGGGAAGGCGCTCCGTTCACGATTGGTCGCAACTTGGTATCGGACCGATCTCCGTGCTCTCCAGGGAGCCCGTGTTATTCTGGCCCCGCCGCGTCGCGCGGCGCGGGAGGAGGACGACCATGGGACACGGCGCGTTCGTGGCGGCGGCGGTGCTCGGGTGCGCGGTGGCGGCAGCGGCGGGGCAGACCGCCCCCACGCCCTTCGATCCTCTCCCGGGGGCGCAGCGCGAGCGCTACCGCATGGACTTCCGGAAGAACTTCTACGCGGACGACGCCTCCTGGCGGGCCGACGTGGAGAGGGCGAAGGCCCTCGCCGGGGAGGTGGAGGCCCGCCGGGGCCACCTCCTCGAGTCGGCGGCGTCCCTGCTGGATGTCCTCGACCGCCTCCGCGACAGCGAGGACCTCCTGCTCAAGCTCTACGCCTACGGCGAGTTCACCTCGGCGGTGGACACCCGCAACCGCAGGTACCTGGAAGCCTACGAGGTCCTGCGCGCCGAGTTCGACGCCAAGACCAGCTTCTTCAAGGTCGAGCTGCGGGGCCTCGACGCCGCCCGGCTGGAGGCCTTCCTGAAGGCCGCGCCGCGCCTCGCCGGCTACCGGTTCACCCTCGACGACACCCTCCGGTGGGCGCCCCACACCCTCTCCGAGAAGGAGGAGTCGCTCCTGGCGAGCCTGGGCCCCTCCCTGGAGGGTTGGCCCCCGGCGCTCTTTCAGCTCGACTTCGACCGCACCGCCTTCCCCCAGGTGGCCGCCTCGGGCAAGACCCTCGACGTCCACCGCGACTACGAGACCCTCCTGCGCGACCCCGACCGCTCGGTGCGCGAGAGGGCCTTCCGGGCCTACTACAAGTCCCTGAGGGAGATCTCCGACGTGGCGGGCTTCGCGCTCCTCAAGGGGATGCAGGCCCGCAACGCAGAGGCGGCGCTGCGGGGGTTTCCCACCTACTACCACCAGGCCCTCTTCGACGCCTACCTCAGCCGGCCCGAGCTCGACAACCTCTACGGTCAGATCGAGGCCCAGCTTCCGCTCTACCGGGAGTACCAGGAGCTCCGCGCGGCCCGGCTCCAACGCGACCTCGGGGTGCCCCGGGCGGAGATCTGGGACCAGGAGATGCCCCCCGCGGGCGCTCCCCAGCCGCGCTTCACCGGCGACGAGGCCTGCCGCCTCGGGATCGCCGCCCTCTCGCCGCTGGGTCCCGAGTACGCGCGGGAGTTGAACCGGCTCCTGGACCCCGCCAACGGGCGGCTCGACATCGCGGGCGGTCCCAACCGCGGCCAGGGAGCCTTCTGCGAGGGAAACTTCGCCTACTTCATGGACAACTACCAGGGCTACCTGAACGACGTGGCGACCCTGGTCCACGAGTCGGGCCACGCCATCCACCACCAGCTCGTCCTCAACCACCGGGGCTCGCTCTACTACTCCTACGGCCCCGCCTACATGACCGAGTCCTTCGCCACCTTCAACGAGTGGCTCCTGCGGGACCACCTCCTCAGGACCGCGAAGGACGCGGCGCTCAAGAGGGCGGTCCGCAACGAGTCGCTCAACGAGATGATGCTCCTGTGGGAGATCGCCCGGCGGGCCAAATTCGAGATGGTGGCCTACGACCGAGTCGGCGCGGGCCAGATCACCGACGCCCGGGGCTTCGACCAGGCCTGCGAGGAGGTGGGCCGGAGCTACGACCCGGCCTTCGACCGCTACCTCGAGCTCGAGGTCCACTGGATGCGCAAGCACCACTACTGGACCGTCCCGGGGTACTACTTCAACTACGTGGTGGCGCACATGCTGGCGCTCAAGTACTACCAGCTCTACCAGGCGGACCCCGCCGGCTTCTCGAAGCGATACACCGCCATGATGGCCCAGGGGTTCGACCGCCCCGCGGCGGCGCTGCTCAAGGACTTCCTGAAGATTGACCTCCGGGACCCGAGGCTCTTGGAGGGGACCTTCGCCATGATGCGCGCCGAGCTCGCCCGGGCCCCAAAATGATCCGAGCGGGACGCCGCCTTCCGAAGCGAAGCTCCGGAAGGCAGGCCCTTCACGATAGATCGCAACAGCGAAGCGAGGGGAAACGGAAGGCCCGTGACACGAAGAGGGGCAGGTCACCCTGCCCCTTTCGGACCTTCCTCCGGATCGGCCCTAAAATTATCGGGCGGGAACCTCCACGGGCGCGACGGAGCTGATCTCCACCCGGCGGTTCTTGGAGCGCCCCTCCTTGGTGTTGTTGTCCGCCACGGGCTGCTTGGCGCCCACGCCCTCCACCGAGGCGAAACGGGCGGCGTCAATGCCGTGCTCCACCAGGTACTTCTTGACGGACTCGGCGCGGTTCTTGGAGAGCAGGGCGTTCCAGGCGGCGGAGCCGCGGCTGTCGGTGTGGCCGGTCACGTTAAGCTGGAGCGGGTACTGCTTGAGCTTCTCGGCCACCGCGTCCAGGGCGGGGTACGCCTCCTTCGGGATGGCCCACTTGTCGGTGGCGAAGTGGAGGAGGCTCTCGTCGAGGGTGATCTTCTCCATCCGCGGAGTCACGGGGGCCACGGGCTGTGGCGGCGGCGGCGGAGCCACCGGCTCCGCGGATCTCGGCGGCGGCGGCGGCGGCGGGGGAGGCGGTGGGGGGGGCGGCGGAGCCGGCTTGGGGAAGCGGAAGGCCAGGCCGGTCCGCAGGTCCCAGACATTGTCGCTGGGGAAGTTGGAGAAGTGGTGCCAGGCGCCCTGCACCGCCCAGCCCAGCGTGTCGTTGAAGTAGTACCGGTAGCCCAGGGCCGCGCCCAGGGTGAATTTGTTGTCGCCCACGCTGCCGAGGCTGTAGGTGGCCCCGCCGTAAGAGAAGTCGGAGGCGCCGCCGCCGAAGGTGTGGCCGATGTTCACCTGGCCGTAGAACTGGCCCCTCTCGTGCAGGGGGTAGACGAACTCCGGCCCGACCTCCAGGACGCTGATGGTGCGCTTGAAGGAGTAGGACCCGATGGAGGCGCCCCCCAGGGTCGCCTGCATGGTGTAGTCGCCCGGGATGTAGATGTAGGCGGCGTGGAGACCCACCCGGTCCGTGAAGTACCACCCGCCGTCCAAGCTCGCCAGCCAGCTGTCGTCCTGGCCGATCTTCGCGGCGAAGGGAGGCGAAGCGACGGTCTGGTGGCCGGATGCCCACTGGTATCCGGGGAGGATCGCGATGTAGCCGGTGTGGGCCTGGGCGAAGGCGCCCAGCCCTACCGTGATCAGGAATGCTCCCAGCAAGAGACGTTTCATGGAAATCCTCCTTTCCTCCGCAGGACGCTCCCGGATCGGAGCTCTTTTCCAATCCTAGTCCAGGAAGCGGGGCCTGGCAAGCCGGGCGCTCCGCCGTTTCCTCGACGCGCCGGCGGGGAGCCGGTTCCGGGCGGCGGGGAGAGTGGGGAGACGGAATAGGGCCCGCGCCCGCGGAGTTTCTCCAATCCCCTCTGCGGGGAGAACGGGACCCGGTTCATGGCGCGCGGAAGGCGGTATCCGGCGATGGTTCTCGCAGCGGCGGCGCTGGTCCTGGCGGCGCTGGTCCTGGCGGCGCTGGCCCAACCCGCGAAGCCCAGGCAGGAGGCGAGCGTGCGAAGCGTGTACGATTTTACGGTGGTCCTGAACGACGGCCGGAAGAAGTCCCTCGCCGACTACCGGGGCAAGGTGCTCCTGATCGTGAACACCGCCTCGAAGTGCGGTTTCACGCCACAGTACGCGGGACTCGAGAACCTCTACGAGAAGTACTTGGCCCGGGGGTTTGCGATCCTGGCCTTCCCGGCCAACGAGTTCGGGGCCCAGGAGCCGGGCTCCGATGACCAGATCCGGGAGTTCTGCTCCACGAAGTACCACGTCACCTTCGATCTCTTCGCCAAGAGCGTGGTGAAAGGCCCCGGGATCAGCCCCCTGTACCGGTTTCTCACCGCGGAATCCGGATTCCCCGGGGAGATCACCTGGAACTTCAACAAGTTCCTGGTGGACCGGAAGGGAAGGGTGGCGGCCCGGTTCGAGTCGAAGGTCACCCCCGATTCCCCGAAGCTGACCGCCGCGGTGGAAAATCTCCTCGCCGAGGCCCCCTGAACCTCGGACCTTTTCGGCCGGGACGACGGGGCGCTCACCGCGCCCCTCGCGTTCTTCCCGTGGTTCAGGCGAGGCCGCCTTCCCTCCCTCTCGATCCTTTGGCCGAACAGAACTCTGCTAAGCTAAACAAGAGGGCGCCGTGGCCGGGGAGGATCTGCTCGAAAAGCTGTACGCCAGGCTCCTCGGGGTCGGCTCGCCGGTGGCTCTGGAGGCGGCGGCCTCCGACCTTCTGGCCACCCGCAGCATACCGCTGGCGTCCCGCGTTCTGGAGAGGCTCCTTTCGGACGACGGCCGGTTCCGGGTGGCGGGGGGGCTCGTCTCCGCCATCCCTCCGAGGGACCCGTTCGAGGGCAAGAAGCTTCACGAGATCGGCTTTGCGGTCCTCGACTTCGAGACCAACGGACTCGCGCCGGGGGAGCGGGCTATCGAGGTGGGACTGGTGGTCTGGAATGGCGGCCGGGAGGCGGACGCCTACGAGACCCTCCTGGATCCGGGAACTCCCCTCTCTCCCTTCGTCCAGCGTCTGACCGGGATCCGCCCCGAGGAGCTGAGCGGAAAGCCCGCCTTCGGCGCCGTGTGGCCCGAGGTGGCGCGCCGCCTCGAGGGAAGGGTCCTCGTGGCCCACAACCTCCCCTTCGACCGGCGCATCCTCCGGCGCGAGGTCTCTCTTCTGGGAAGAGACCTTCACGTGGGCCGCACAGGCCTGTGCACGGTCCGGCTCTCCCGCCGCCTCTTCCCCGCCGAGGAGAGCCACGCCCTCGACGCCGCGGCGGGCCGCTTCGGCCTGGAGTTCTCGGCGCGCCACCGGGCCCTCGACGACGCCCGGGTCACCGCCCGCCTCCTCCAGCGGCTCCTGGACGAGGCCGCCTCGCGGTACGGCGTGGCCACCTGGGACGACCTGGGGCGTCTTTTGACCCAGGTGCCCGCAAGGCGCTCCCCCCGGGCTTGTCGCCGGCGCCGGACAGCCCCATAAATTACCTGCGCGCCCAAAATATCTAAAGGGTACGGTCCCATTCCAGCCACCAACTAGGACCTATTCTGCGCCTCTTTCTCTAGGAGGCGAAGCACCCGCTTCT
>JAKAIJ010000178.1 GCA_021814355.1 Acidobacteriota bacterium | reverse complement strand
GCGCTGCTGGCCGCGGCGGCCTGCGGGGGCGGCGTCTCGAACCGGGAGGCCGCCGCGCTGGTCCGGCGGTACAACGCGGCGCTGATCGCCGCCTACCGGCAGAACGACGCCTCCCCGATGGATGCGGTGGCCACGTCCGGCGAGACGAAGCGGATCTTCGTCCTCGTGGAGCTCAAGCGGTCCAACGACATCGTCCTGGAGAGCGACCTCGAGTCCCTCGAGGTGACCTCCGTCGAGAGGCAAGGCCCCGGCGGCCTCACCGTGGAGACCCGGGAGCGGTGGCGGTATTTCGACCGCCCCCTCGCTCCCGGGCGGCCCCCCGGAACGGTCTTCGTCTGCGCCACGGCCCTGCGGTACGAGTTCCTCCGCCAGAAGGGAGAGTGGAAGATGGACCGGGCGCGCACCCTCTCCAACGAGTACCTCGAGCCGAAGGGATACGAGCCCCGGTCGCAAAGCCACGCACCGGGCGGTGCGGGGCCGGGCTTGCCAGGGGGAGCCCCCTTCCGTGCATACTAGACGGGGCCCCTGCGGCCCCGGGGAGCGCGTGTGGCCAAGGGCGCATTGAAGAGCCGCGACATTCTGCTCGTGACCCCCCCCTACCACGCGGGGGTGGTGGAGTCGGCGGGCTCCTGGCTGCCGCTGGGCCTCCTCTACGTGGCCGGGGCGCTGCAGCGCGCCGGATACGGCGCGCAGCTCTACGACGCCATGACCAAGTTCCACACCTTGGACCAGGTGCGCGAGACCCTCCGGAGGGAGCGGCCGGGCGCGGTCTTCGTCTCGTGCATCACCGCCACGGTGCTCGACGGCATCGAGGTCTGCCGCGCCGCCAAGGAGGAGGACCCCCGGGTCCTCACGGTGCTGGGAAACACCCACCCCTCTTTCATGTTCCAGGAGATCCTGGTCGGGCACCCTTGCGTGGACTTCATCGTCCGCGGAGAGGGGGAGGAGACGGCGGTGGATCTGCTCTCCGCCCTGGAGGCCGGGGCGGACCCCGCCCGCATCCCCGGTCTGGCCTACCGGGCGGAGGGACGGATCGCGCTGACTCCCGCGCGCCCTTTCCTGCGGGACCTCGACTCCCTGGAGCCCGCCTGGGGGCTGGTGCCGTGGAAGGAGTACTCCTACCGGCCCAAGCCGGGCTCCACCCTCGCCGTCGTCTCCAGCTCCCGCGGCTGCAAGTCCCACTGCTCCTTCTGCTCCCAGCGCCTCTTTTGGGAGGAGTCCTGGCGCGGCGTCTCCGCCGGCCGCTTCGTGGCCCAGCTCGAGCACCTGCGCGACCGCTACGGCGTGAACGTGGCGATGCTCGCCGACGAGATTCCCTCGCTGGAGCGGGAGCGGTGGGAGCGCATCCTCGACCTGTGCGTGGAGCGGCGGCTCGGGATGACCCTCCTGCTCGAGACCCGCGTGGACGACATCCTGCGCGACGCCGCCCTCCTGCCGCGCTACCGCGAGGCGGGGATCGAGCACATCTACGTGGGGGTGGAGAGCGTCAACCAGGCGACCCTGGACCTTTTCAAGAAGGACGCCCAGGTCGAGCAGGGCCGGCGCGCCATCGAGCTCATCAACGGCAGCGACATCATCTCCGAGACCTCCTTCGTCATGGGGATGCCCGAAGAGACCCCCGAGGATATGGAACGCACCATCGCCCTCGCCAAGCACTACGACCCGGACATGGCCTTCTTCCTGGCCATCACGCCCTGGCCCTACGCCGACCTCTACCCGAAAGTGAAGGACCACATCGTCACCACGGACTACCGCAAGTACAACCTGGTGGAGCCGGTCATCAAGCCCGACGCCATGACCCTCGACGAAGTGCGGGCCATGCTGTTTAAGGGGTTCAAGGAGTTCTACACCGACAAGATGCGCCGGTTTCCCGCCATGCCCGCCTGGAAGCAGGCGTTCATGCACTCGCTGATGAAGCTCCTCCTGGAGCACTCCTACCTGCGGGAGCAGATGGGGAATCTGGGCCATCCCGGCGGGCCCCCGCGTCTCCCCGTGGTGCCCCGTGAGAACCGCACCTGAAGGGAGCCGTGCGGCCCAAGGAGCCGAAGTGCACTTCTCGAAGCGACTCGCCCGGTTCCTCTGGCTCGTCCTCGCCTCGGCCGCCCTGCTCACCGTCGCCGCCTACGGCGGGACGCTCCTGGTGGTCCGCCACAAGGAGCAGGCCGTGGACCGGGCCTGGGCCGAGACCTACGGCTCGCTGGACGGCTTCGACGCCTCCCTCCCCAGGACCGAGAAGAACGAGACCGCCCGCCGGCTCGAGGAGCTCTGCTGGCCCCTCGGCTTCCCGCTTCGCTCGCTGGCGCTGAACGAGGCCCAACCCACCGGACCCTGGAACGAGGTGGAGGGGGACGTCCACGGCTACCTTGAGGTGCAGCTGGAGACGCCGTCCCCCGCCGTGGCCCCGCCCCCCGCCCCGGTCGCGCGGTTCCTCTCCCAGCGGGCGGGGGAACGGGAGACCTTGCTGGACCTTCTCGCGACGGCCGTCCCCCTGTGGGACCAGGACATGGAGAGGCCGCCCATCGCCCTCCCGCCCCACCGCCTCGGGCTCATGGGGCTGGCCGAGTGGCTGGTTGCGGACGCTCTGGCGCAGCTCGCGGAGGGGCGGTCCTGCGAGGCGCTGAGGGACCTCGCGGGGGCGCGGCGGTTGACGGAGTCCCTGCGGCTGCGACCGGAACTGCTCTCCCAGGACGCGGCGCTCGCGACGGCCCGGATGTGCGCCGGCGTGCTCCGAAAGCTCGACCGGTGCCCCGAGGGATGGGAACCGGACCTTCTGCCGGGGGCCTTCGAGCCCGAGCTTCAAAGGGCGGCGCGCTATGTGGCCTGGTCCTACCGGGAGGCGGGACGGCGCTCCGCGGCGGAGCCCTACACGGGGCGGATGGCCCGCCGGGAGGGGCTTCTCTGGAAGACCTTCGGGCGCCTCTGGTTCCGTCTCTCCATGGCCGACGCGGGGGAGCGGTTCCTGGCCGAGGTCGCCGAGGCGCAGCGGCTCGGGTTCTGCAGCGCCGACTATCCAGCGACGCTGGACCGGATCGCTCGCTCGACTCCGTGGTGGAGCAGCATCGGGCGGTTCGGGATCGTGAGCCTGGGCCGCTCCTGGGCCTCCATGCGCCAGCTTCAGCTGGACCTGGAGCTGACGCGGAAGCTCTTCGAGGTGCGCGCCGCCCGGGACCCCGTTTCGGGCGCCTGGCCGCGGACCGTCGAGGGCATCGAGAAGACGCGCTGCGAGGGCGCCCGCTGGGACTACGCCGTGGAAGAGGATGGCTCCGCGTTCCTGAGGTACGCGGGCTCCGTGGCCCGTCCCGACCGCCCCGGCCGCATTGACCTTCCCGTGGAGTTCTGGCTCCCCGCGCCGGTCCGGGCGCCCCGTCTGCGCCTGGCGGACTCCCGGTAGAGCACCATGAACCCGGGGCCGTGGACACTGCAAGCCTCTTCCGGGTTCGCATTCGGGGGAAATGGCGCCGTTAGCGGCAAATCCCCCAGCGCTCCGAACGGGTGTCGGGCGCTTTCCGGCGCCGGCGGCGATCCCCCGTACAATCTCTCCCTGGAGGGCCCGCGGAAGCGGGCCTTTTCCTGGAGTGCCGCGCTTGAGGGCGCGGCCTGGCGATCCGGCGGGGGGCCGCGCCGGAGGGAGGAGCGCCGAGTGCACCGCGACAACCCGGAGACGGTCCAGCCCCTGGAGGAGGAACCCCGCGAGCGTCCCTCGAAGGACGAGGCCGCGGGCCCGCCCCGCCTCGACCAGATCCGTGAGGCGCTCATCCGCCTCCAATCGGTGGCCGACGTGGGCCAGCTCCTCATCGAACGGGACCCTTCCCCGGCTTGTTATGCCGAGGTGCTCCAGCAGGCCTGCGTCCGGATCCGCGCCACCATCGCCCTGTTCTTCCTCTGCGACGCCGCGCGGGACCAGCTCGAGCTGGCGGCCTCCCTCGGGCTGGAGGCGCTGCCGGGCGGACCGCCGCCGCGGGTAGCCCTGGGCTGCGGGCTCTCGGGGTGGGTGGCCCAGACCCGCACCCCCTACCTCTGCAACGACCTCCACGAGGACGGCCACTTCGACTCGACCTCTTTTCTCCACTACGAGCGCCTCAGCGCGGTCTCGGTGCCCATCTGCCACCGGGAGCGGCTGTTAGGGGTGCTGACCTTCGCCAACGAGGCGCGGGGAGCCTTCAGCCAGGCCGACCTCCTCACCGCCGAGGCGATGGCGGCGAGCCTCGCCCTGGGCCTGCGGAGCCACGAACTCAGGGCCGAGGCCCGGAACAGCGATCTGGCCAGCATCCAGGGGCTCATCAACGCCCTCGAGGCCAAGGACCCGGACACCCAGGGGCACTCCCTGCGCATCGCCCACTTCTGCCGGGAGCTCGGCCGGAGCTTCGGTTTTTCGGCCGACCGCCAGGAGCGCCTCGTGGTGGCCGCGCGCCTCCACGACATCGGAAAGATCGGCATCCCCGAGCCGGTGCTTCACAAACCGGCGGCCCTCACGGACCCCGAGTGGGAGATGGTACGCCGCCACCCCGAGATCGGGGCGGAGATCCTGCGGGGGATCCCCGCCCTCGCCGAGGTGAGCCGCATCGTCGCCGCCCACCACGAGCGGATGGACGGCTCGGGCTACCCCGCCGGACTGTGCGGCGTGGCGATCCCCCTCGAGAGCCGGATCATCGCCGTGGCCGACGCCTTCGACGCCATGGTGACGGCCCGCCCCTACCGCTCCCCCCACGCCACCGACGCCGCCCTCGCGGAGCTGGAGGCGTGCGCGAACAAGCAGTTCGACGGGGAGGTGGTCCGCCGGTTCTGCGCCCTCGTGAGGCGCAAGAGCCCCGCGCATTTTTACGGCGGTTGGGGTATACTCTCCTGAACGCGGCGCATGGGGTGCGACCGCCGCATCGGAGATTGAGAAAGTCAACGCCCCAGGGGGGGCGGGTTTGGATTCTGGGGCATTTGCCCACCTGGTGGGGCATATATCCCAGAGCCGAAGAGTGCGGATGACGTATCTTGTTGATAATGAAGATGTTTTTTGGGTGCATGTGTTGGCACGCACCTTGCTGTAAAACTCTCTTATGAGAGGAGGAAGTGTGCCTCCACGCGGTTGGTTGAGGGGCGGTTCGGTTGCGGCCGGGGTGGCGCTTGCGCTCCTCGGCGGCGTGGTCCTTCCCGCCCCCCTCGCCAAGGACAAGAGCGCGAAGGAGTACCGGGCCCAGCTCGACGCCCAGCCCGACCCTGTCTGGCCTTCGCCGCCGGACGCGCCGCGGGTGAAGTGGGTTCGCTTCCTGCGCGATGAGTATGACGTCGGGGCCCAGAAGAAGAGCGGCTTCCTGGACGCCCTTGCCGGGAAAAACAAGGAGATTTTCGCCCTCAACCGCCCCATCGCCGTGACGGCCGACCAGAAGGGGCTCGTCTACGTGTTGGACCACACCTGGGGGCTGGTCCGGTTCGACATCGCCGGCAAGAAGATGACGAGCCTGAGCTCCGCGGGCGGTTTCTCCACCGAGAATCCGGTGGGCATCGCCGCGGACAGCCGGTTCCTCTACGTCGCCGACTCGAAGAAGAACACGGTGGCCGTGCTGGATTTCGACGGGCGGATGCTGCGCCAGGTGGGCGACCCCAAGATCGTCAACTGGCCCGTGGGCGTGGCCGTGGACGAGAAGGCGG
>JAKAIJ010000177.1 GCA_021814355.1 Acidobacteriota bacterium | reverse complement strand
GCCGATGGCCGTGGCGCCCAGGTTCATCTCGTGGACCAGCCAGGAGGCCTCGCGCAGCCGGTCCATGTCCTCCCCCACGGTGACGGCGTAGGCGGTGAACTCCTGGCCCAGGGTCATGGGGACGGCGTCCTGGAGCTGGGTGCGCCCCATCTTGAGCACCCCCTCGAACTCCCGCCCCTTGGCGGCGAAGGCCTCCTTGAGCCGGCCCATGGCGGAGAGGAGGTCCTGGATGAGCCAGATCGCGGCGATCTTGAGCGCCGTAGGGTAGACGTCGTTGGTGGACTGGGAGAGATTCACGTGGTTGTTGGGGTGGCAGGCGGCGTAGTCCCCGCGAGCTTTCCCGAGAAGCTCCAGGGCCCGGTTGGCGATGACCTCGTTGGCGTTCATGTTGGTGGAGGTCCCGGCCCCCCCCTGGATGACGTCCACCACGAAGTGGGCGTCGAGCAGATTTGCCTGCACCTCCCGCGCGGCCTTCGAGATCGCCTCGCCCAGAGCCGGGTCCAGAAGGCCCAGCTCCATGTTGGCCGCCGCCGCGGCCTCCTTGATGGCACCGAGGGACCTCATGAGCTGCGGGAACCGGGAGATGGGGGTCCCGGTGATGGGAAAGTTCTCTACCGCCCGCAGGGTCTGGACGCCGTAGTACGCTTCGGCCGGTACCCGCTTCTCCCCGAGGCTGTCGTGCTCGGTCCGGTAGTCCATCTCTCGCTCCAGGCTCTGCCCGCCCGGGACGGCGGACGGAGCCATTATACAGTGCGCTTGACGGGCCCCGGCGTGGGTCCTATAATTTCGCCAGATACACAATGCCTTGTTTCATAACAATCGTGCGGTTCCCAGATTGAGGGGGGACACATGAAAACCAAGTTCATTGGTATCCTAATCCTACTTGCCACAATCGTTCTTACAACGGGCGCCCAACAGGCCGCCATTCCTCCATCTTTGCGCGGCGGCATCAAGGCCGATCTACAGACAATCCAAACCGCACTCGTTATGCAAGAGCAAGGCTGGGAATACATCATGCCCGAGCCCAAAAGCCCCAAGGCTGCATGGGGCAACACGGATGGCCGCACGACGTGGTACGTTGGCTACTGGCGCAACACCAAGACTGGCGAGACCTCTTTTGGAACTCCTAAACTGCGAGGTGGCAAGTATGCCGGAGATGGTTCCGGCGGCTCCGGGTGGCGTCGCGGCGGTTCACCACCACCTCCTACGAAGTTAGAGTGGCTCCTTTCAACAAGCGGCGGTATTCCGCCGCGAGGATAGGCACTCATGATCCAGGACGCCTAACGCCCATAGAACATCTATCAGAGCCTCCGCCGGCGGCGCTCCGGCCCGTCTCCGGGGGCGAGAGGGGAGACGCCATGGCCCGGCCGACCAAGCCCCAGAACGCCGACACGCTCCTGGAGCGGATCCAGGAGCTCCTGGGGGAGACGGTGCCTCCCTGGATGCCCCTGCTGAGGGACGTGGCCCCCGACATGCTCCTCGCTCTCCACGCCAGCAACATGGACAGCCTGAGCCGCGAGGAGTCCACTCTCCCGCGGGCCACCCGCCACCTGGTGGCCCTCGCCGCGGCCCTCGCCGCGGGCCACAGCGCCTGCGCTAAGGCGCAGGCTCACATGGCCATCCTGGAGGGCGCCTCCGAGGAGGAGGTCCTGGACGTCGTGAGGATCGCGCGCCACATGGCGTGCGCGGGCGCCCTCGACAACGCAGAGCCGCTCCTCCGCGAGATCTCGGAGCGCCGAAAACGCCGCGGGGGTTGAAATCCGCCCGCGTTTCGCGGACAATCCCCTCGAGCCTGCCGCCGGCGAGCGCCGCGCCCGCTCCGGGGCAAGGTCATTTTGGGAGGGCCTCCGATGCGCCTTCGTACCCGCTCCACCGTGCTCCTCGCGTCCCTCTGCGCCCTCCTGCTCTGCGCGGCGCTCCCCGTCTGCGCCGGCGACACGGACATTCTGGTTGGCGCGGGGCGGATGGACCTGCGCAGCTCGTCGGGGCTGGCCTACGGCTCCCTGGAGGCCACGCACTTGGTGGGCTCGTCGCGCTACTGGGGCTTCTGGGGCGCGGCGGACGTGAGCGGAACGGCGAATTGGGCCGGTGGCGGCCTTTTCGCGACCTGGCCCTTCTCGCCGCGGTGGTCGCTCTCGCTCAGCTCGGGCCCAGGCTGGTACTCCAACCCGAGCCGCCTCGACCTGGGCCACGCCCTGGAGTTCCGCTCCACCGCCTACCTCATCTGCCGCTGGAAGGAGCGCTACGGGGCGGGCCTGAGCGTGAGCCACTATTCCAACGCCGGGCTCTCCAAGCACAACCCGGGCACCGAGTCGGTCCGCCTCTTCTTCACGGTGCGGCTGGGGAAACGCTAAGACCCCTTCGGCGGCAAGAGGCGCCCGCGTCCGGTCCCCGGACAAAACCGGTCTTACGGCATCAGGCGCCAGGCCCAGCAGACTTTTCGGGGCTCTCCCCTCACCACGCCTTCGGCGGTGGCGAAGAGCGCGTCCCCCTCGCGCCGGTAGGTGATCCGCCTGGGGAAGCCGTGACGCAGGTTCTCGAACACGGCGCGCCGCCCCGCCCGCTCCACCATCCGGAACGCCGTTCCGCGCCGCCCCATGGGGCCGGCCACGAGGAAAACCCCCGAGGGGCGGCTCTCGATCCGCAGGTTTTCGAAGGCGACGCGGCCCTCCGGCGAGATGTCGCGGTGGACCCCCACGATCAGGCCGGTCCCGCGGGGGGCGAACCATCCCTCCTCGGTGGTTCCCGTCTCGTCCTTCGCCCCCCAGTGGCCCGCGAGCCAGGAGAGGCCCTCGAGGGAGTCGGACGGAGGAAACGCGACGCGGGACTTCGCCGCCCCGCAGGCCAAGAAAAGGACGAGGACTACGAACGCGGCGCCGCGCGGCCCCCTCACGACCCGCCCCCCGCGGGAGGCTCTTCCCCGCCCAGGTCCTTCGCGCGGGCCAGGTGGTTCTCGAAGGCCTCCAGCGACCGGGCGTTCCTGTCGTAGGTCTGGTGGGCGTTGTTGAGGTGCCTCCCGAGGGTCTCGTAGGACTCCCGGAAGGCGGCGAGGTCCCGTTCGAGCGTATGGAGCAGATCAAGGACGAGCCGGGCGTTCTGCTCCACCGCCACCGCACGCAGGCCCAGGGCCACGGTCTTGAGGTAGGCCGACAGCGTGGCGGGGGAGAGGGGCAGGACCGACTTGGAGAAGGCGTACTGCCAGAGGTCCTCCTCGTCGCGCTCCCGGGCCACGAAGGCCTCGTAGTAGAGGGACTCCGCGGGGAGGTAGAGGAGCGCCAGCGGCAGGGTCCCCTCTCCCGGCCGCACGTAGAGCCTCGCGATCTCGTCCACCTTCTTCTTCAGGTTGGCCTGGAGCGCCCTGCGCATCTTGGGGCGCTCCTCCTCGTCGGCGCCCAGGTAGCGCTCGAAGTCCTCCACGGGGAACTTGGCGTCAATGGGCAGGAGACCGCGCTCCAGGCGGACGGCGTAGTCCACCTTGCGCCCGTCGGAAAAAGCGTACTGGGGCAAGACGCGGTCCCGCGGGAGAAGGTCGCACAGCAGCGCCTCCAGCCCCACCTCGCCCAGCGTGCCCCGCGCCTTGGGCGACTTCAGCAGCGCCTGGAGCTCCTCCATCTCCCGCCCCAGCTCGGCCATCCGGGCGCTCGCCTGTTGGACGGCGCCCATCTTTTCGGCGAGCGCCGAGAGGGTCTGTTGGCCGCCCTCCATATGCCTCTGGAGGAGGGCGTTCTGGCCCTGGAGGGAGCTGGTCTGCTGGCCCAGTTGGTCGCGCAGCGCAGTGGAGAGCCCCTGGAGCTGCTGTTGGAGGAGGCCCTGGCTCCGGCTGAGCTGCTCGTTGAGGAGCCGCTGGAGCTCAGCCTGGGTCCGGGCGAGGCCGTCCACCCGCGCGGCGAGGTCGGCCTGGAGGAGCTGGACCGCCCGGGAGGCCTCGTCGGGCCGGGCGCGGGCGGCGACCCGCCATACTCCTACCGTCAGGGCGGCCACCGCGAGGACGAGAACGGCGAGCAGGGCGAAGACGGCGGTTAGGGTCATTTCTTCTCTCCGGCGGCGGGCACCGTCGGGGGGGACGTCGGCAGGAGCCGGTCCACGAAGAGGGCGCACGCGGCTAGGGTCCGAAAGGCGGGGCTCCTCCTGGCCGTCTCCTGGAAGGCGGGGTCGAGCCAGGGCGCCACCCGCGCCAGCCCCGCCGTCAGGTAGACCGCGATGACCAGGCCCAGCACGGCGCCGAGGATCCGGTTGAGCGGGCTCAGGCCCGAGGTCTCCACCATCTTGTTCGCGAGAAGGCCCGCAAGGACCACGGCGGTAAAGATCAACACGAACCCCGCCGCCACCGCAACGGGGTGGCGTGCGGCCGCCGGCAGGACGGTGAGCAGTCCCGCGATGGGCGGCGCGGCGTAACCGGCGAAGAGGTAGGCGAGCACGAGCCCCGCCAGGCCGAAGACCATCCGCACGCCGCCGGTCCAGAGCCCGTTGACCACCAGGGCGAGGGCCACCGCGAGGCTCAGGACGTCGAGCCAGGTCACCTCCGCTCCTCCCGCGCGGCGCGCGCCTGCTCGGCGATGCGGCGGGCGAAGGGCAACCGGAGCGAGAGGGGCAGGTCCGCCGCTACGCGCAGCGCCTTCACGGCCGCGAGGTCCACCCCCGCGGACTGGCGCGCCCGGCGGCCCGCCCGGGCGAGCGGCTCCGGGCAGACCTCCTCGATCCAGCCCAGCCGGAGCGCGTCCCGGGCCGCCACCGCCTCGCCCGCGAGGAGCGCGGAGATCCCGGCCCCGCCGCGCGCCGGCAGGGAGGCGGTGCCCCCCCAGCCCGTGAAGAAGCCGAGCCGCGTCCCCGGGTGGGAGAAGCGCGCCGCGGCCGTGGCGATGCGGTAGTCGCAGGCGAGGGCGAAGTCGAGCCCGCCGCCCGTGCAGGAGCCCTGGACGAGCGCCACGAGCCAAAGCCGCGACCGGCGCATGCGCGCGAAGAGGTCCTGGCCGCGGGCCGCGAAGGGCGCCGCGGCGAGCGGGGTCAGCTCCCGGAGCTGGCGGAAGTCCGCCCCGGCCAGGAAGGTGGTGGGGTGGGCGGAGGCAAAGGCGATCCAGCGCACTTTGGGCCGGGACTCCCACGCCGCGAGCGCCTCCCCGAGGGCCCGGAGGGCCTCCCGCGCGAGGGTCGCGGGGCGCTCCTCGCCGCCCAGACGCACGAGCAGTCCGCCCGCGGCCAGGGCGCGCTCCTCGCAAAGAAAGGGAGCCCAGAGGTCCGTCATGCGGTCATTGTACTACGCGGGCCGAAGAGGGGCGCAGGCCCACGGCCGACGGCGCGTCATCTACACCAGGCTCCGAAAACGGGGACGATGGAGGCGGGCCGGCGGAGGGAGCGCTACCGCGCGGCGGCGCGTCCGGGCTCGACCACCTCTTTGAGAAAAGCGACCACGTCACCCGTGGAGGCGCCGGGGGTGAAGATCCTGGCCACGCCCGCGGCGAGGAGCCCCGGGATGTCGTCGTCGGGGATGATGCCGCCGCCGAAGACGATGATGTCCTCCGCGCCCTTCTCCCGCAGGAGGTTCACCACCTTGGGAAAAAGGGTGTTGTGGGCGCCCGAGAGAATGGAGAGCCCCACCGCGTCCACGTCCTCCTGGATGGCGGTGGCGGCGATCTGCTCGGGGGTCTGGTGGAGGCCCGTGTAGATGACCTCGTAACCTGCGTCCCTCAAGGCGCGCGCGATGATCTTCGC
>JAKAIJ010000176.1 GCA_021814355.1 Acidobacteriota bacterium | reverse complement strand
GCCGCACGCACGGCGGGACCGCCCCCGGGCCCGCGCCCGCCGGGCATCCCGGTCCCCCCGCCGGCGGTGCCTCCCCCGGCGGCCATGCCCCCCAAGAAGAAGGGGGGAGGGTTCATGATCTTCCTGATCCTCGGGGGCCTGTTCGTGGTGGTGGTCATGATCGGCGCGGGCGTGGGGGGCTACTTCTGGTGGCGCCACCGCCAGAACCGGGCACTCCAACAGGCCGTCGTGATCCCGCCCGACACGACCACTCCGGCGCCGGCGCCGCCCCCCGCCGTCCCGCCTCCCCCGGAGACGACGACTCCTCCCGATGCCGCGGCACCCCCTCTCGCCCCGGAGCGCCCCGCGACGACGGCCCCCGACTACGCCGCGCCGCCGCCAACCCCCGCGCCCAAGCCCAAACCCGCGCCCCCGCCGATCTACTCGGCGCCGGTCAAGCCGGCGCCCGCCGCGCCGTCCCCCTCGCCGGCTCCGCTGGAGCCGCCGCCCGCGCCTCTCTACGTTCCGCCGCCCGCGGCCAAGCCGCCCGTGCCCGCGGCGGCGAGCCCCTCGGACGCCCTCGGCAAGCCCTGTGCCCAGCCTGACGACTTCGTCCGCTCGCTCTTCTGGAGCATCCTCGAGCGCGAGGCCGACCCGGGCGGCCTGGGCTACTGGTCCGGCCAGCTCCAGGCCCGCACCGCAAGCCGCGAACAGGTCGTCCGCCAGATCTTCGCCTCTCAGGAGTACGTCCAGCGGAACAAGAGCGACCGGGAGTTCGTGCGGGACGTCTACCAGGCCGCCCTCGGGCGCGAGCCCGACGAGGCGGGGCTCTCCGGCTGGGTGGGAAAGCTCCAGGAGAAGAAGACGAAGCGCGCCGACATTCTGGGCGCCATCCTCGGCTCCCAGGAGTACCGGAACCTCCGCCAGGGCTGCCCGTAATCCACCGCCGCGGCATCCGAAATGCCCGTGGGGCGGCCACCAGGGTCGCCCCACTTCGTTTTCGCGCCACTTGGACCTCGCCCCTTTCCAAGAAGGGGCGTTGCAACGCGTTAGGCCACCCTAATCTTTGAGGTACGACCCACTGTACAGAGAATTACACCGGCGGAATGTAATTTCCTGAGCATACTTTCAATTTCGGTAGCTGTGTAGCCTTGGGCTTGGAGTTTCTGGACAACTTCGGCTCGACGCGCCTCGCTATAACCATCCAAGGCGTGAATAAGCTTGATGGCGAGGGTGCGCATGCGCCTCTTCTTGCCCTTGGTTAAGTCCGGAAAGGCTCTGGAGAGCGCTCGCTCAAACCGTTGCGTATAGTCATGCTCCTTGCTGAACTTCTGAAGAGCGGTTGAAAGGCCAGATTCCGTCTTGTATTGGATTCGACGTTTACCGCCGAGATCAGAGATGATGGGATCACCTGCCTTCTGTTGCGCTGCCTTGTGAGTGCTCAAGTAGATTACGCGAGGAACCTCGATACCCTCAGCATAACCATACTCTAGCGACACATTCGCATTACCTCCCGTGGCATCGAAAAGGGCAACACTTGAACTCGCAACCCGCTGCTTGATAATCTCAAAGAGGTTCCCGGCATCTTGGCCATCGTTGCGACCAATGATCGTAAAGTAGAGTGGGAACTTGCTTTCCAGCTTTCTTATGATCTTTTCATACTTTGGTCGCACATTTTTCCATGGCAAACCTACAAATACTTGATTCGCAATGAACTCACGACCCCCTTTTGCCATTGTCGCCCTCTTTCGTCCACCTCAAGGTAATCTGACAAAGATTCCACAGCGCCCCTCTGTGACGGGGCACTACGCCAGCGCCACCGCCTCGATCTCCACGAGGACGTCCTTGGGAAGCCTCGCCACCTCGACGGTGGAACGGGCGGGAGGATTCTCGGCGAAGAACTCGGCGTAGACCGCGTTCATCTGCGGGAAATCGGCCATGTCCTTCAGGAACACGGTGGTCTTGACCACGCGCGGCAGGCCGCTCCCCGCCGCCTCGAGGACCGCCGAGAGGTTGCCGAGAACCCGCCGGGTCTGGGCCTGGATCTCGCCGCCCGCCACCTCCCCCGTCTCCGGGTCCAGGGCGATCTGCCCCGAGGTGAAGACGAAGCCGCCGGCGCGGACGGCCTGGGCGTAAGGTCCGATGGCCTTCGGGGCCTTGGTCGTGCTCACCGTCTGACGATCCACGGGAACCTCCTGGAAACGAGAGCGGAACAGGTCAATCCACCGTCACCGGCACGGGTGTCCCGGTGAGGGTCGGCTTGGCGCCCTTGCCGAAATCGAGCAGAAGGACCTGCTCCTCGCCGCTCAACAGCTTCACGAGGCCGAAGGGGGCGACCTCTTCCTGGATCCAGGCCTCGGCGCTCTTGTCGTCCTTGCCCACGATGCGGATGTGCTGGCACCGGAGCGACCGCCCTCCCACCACCACCGTCTCGTCGGCCAGGGCCTGAAGCTTGCCGAGGGTGGGGCCGATGGGGAGCGCAGGTCTCCCGAAGGCCTGCTGGCCCTGGGCCTTGAGCTTCTCCAGGGTGGCGCGGTTGAGCTCCATGAGCGGGCCCTCCCCGTCGCGCGCCCGGATCTTGACCACGCTCCGGTCGTCGGTGGGGTCGCCCTTCACCAGAAACGCCACGGTCCCGGCGCCGCCCTCGCCCTCGCTTCGCACCTCGAGCCAGTACCCGTCCCCCTCCTGGACCACCACCGCGAAGGTGAGGGTCGCGGTCTCCTGCCGGCTGTCGGTGATGGCGTACTTGGACCAGTGGCCGACCTTCGGCGTGTAGAGGTGGTAGAACTCGGGGAAGTAGGACGAGGCGGCCCACAGGGCGACGGGGAGCAGCAGGAGGGAGACGGCACGCAGGACGCGGGAGGACATCATGGGGCCTCTTTCAGTTCCTCAGCGCGGTGACGGGGGCCGGGATCTGCCCTCCCCTCCGCACGAAACCGCTGCACGAGAGCGTTCGGAGCGCCTGCACCGGCGCGTCCCCCAGGAGCCCGCCGAAGGAGACCTTCTCCCCCACCCGCTTGCCGTGGGCGGGAATCACCCGGACCGCGGTGGTCTTGTGGTTGACGACCCCGATCATCAGCTCGTCGGCGATGAAGCCCGCGAGGGTCTCCTCGGGGGTGTCCCCCGGGACGGCCACCATGTCCAGCCCCACCGAGCAGACGCTGGTCATGGCTTCGAGCTTCTCCAGGGAGAGGACGCCCTCCTCCACGGCGGCGATCATGGCCGCGTCCTCGCTCACGGGGATGAAGGCGCCCGAGAGCCCGCCCACGGCGCTCGTCGCCATGGCGCCACCCTTCTTGACGGCATCGGTGAGAAGCGCCAGCGCCGCGGTGGAGCCGCAGGCGCCCGTGCGCTCCAGCCCCATGGCCTCGAGCACCTCCCCCACCGAGTCGCCCAGCACGGGCGTGGGGGCGAGGGAGAGGTCCACCACGCCGAAGGGAAGCTGGAGGCGCGAGGCCACCTCGCGGCCGATGAGCTCGCCCACCCGCGTGATCTTGAAGGAGGCCCGCTTGACCACCTCCGCCAGTTCGCGCAGGTCGCAGGGGCCCGCGCGGCGGATCGCCTCGCAGACCACCCCCGGCCCGCTCACCCCCACGTGGATCACCACCTCGGGCAGTCCCACGCCGTGGAAGGCGCCCGCCATGAAGGGGTTGTCCTCCACGGCGTTGGCGAAGACCACGAACTTGGCGCAGCCGATGCTCCCCTGCTCCCGCGTAAGGTAGGCCGTCTCCTTGAGCAACCGGGCGACCTTCAACACCGCGTCCATGTTGAGCCCCGTCCGGCTGCTTCCGGCGTTCACGCTGGAGCAGAGCCGGGCGGTGGCGGAGAGCGCCGCGGGAACGGAGGCCAGCAGCGCCTCGTCGGCGCGGGTGAACCCCGCGTGCACCAGCGCCGAGTACCCCCCCACGAAGTCGAAGCCCATCTCGGCGGCGGCCCGGTCTATCTCCCGGGCGATGGCCAGGTAGGATTCGGGCTCGGGCCTCGTGGCCACGAGGGCCACCGGCGAGACGGCGATGCGCCGGTTGGCGACGCGGATCCCGAAGGAGTCGGCCACCTCGCCGACCGTCCGCGGGAGGGCGGCGGCGTGGCGGGTGAGCTTTTCGTAGACCCGCCGGGCCGCCTCGCGGGGGTCCTCGTGGGCGCAGTCCAGAAGGCTGATCCCCATGGTGACGGTGCGCACGTCGAAGTGCTCGAGCTCCGCCATGCGGAGGGTCTCGAGGATCTCGCGCTGGGTGTAAGAGGAGGTCATGGGCCCTTGCCCTCAGACCCGGTTGACCGCGCGCAGCAGGTCCTCGTACTGGAGGAAGACCCCGACGCCGAGGGCCTCGGCCCGCGGCTTCAGGAGCGCCTTGAGGCCCGCCAGGTCCACGTCCGCGCCCGAAGGGTCCACGACCATCATCATGGCGAAGTTGCCGTGGACGAGGGTCTGGTTGATGTCCACGATATCCACGCCGTGCTCCGCGAGCACCTCCGAAAAGGCGTGGACGATCCCCTTCCGGTTGCGGCCCAGGACCGTGAGGACGGCGAGCCTCGGGGGCGGCGCGGCGGGTTCCGGGCCGGCGGGCTGCCGCTCCAGGAGGCGGACGAGGTCCGCCACCACCGCCTCCACCACGGCCCGCGGAGGCTCCGGACGGAGGCGGTTCAGGAGGATTTCCGAGATTCGGTAGGCAAGGGCTTCCCGGTCCATGGCCCCTCCGCGGCCAGCATACCCGAAGGCCCGGGAGGCTTCAACCACCGTCCCTCAGTTCCCGCCGGTAACGGAGCGCCGGCGTCAAACGACGCTCCTCGCGTCTCCAACGCACCCGCGAAGCGGGAACTTTCCCGTCAACACCGACATGACGAGGGACGAAGGCACGACGGAGTGCGCGAGCGTGCGGGGAAGGGCGAGCCGACGAGAGCGCCCGCGGGATTCTCATGGGAGGCGGCGGGGAGGAAAGCAGGGCAATCCCTCATGATCGTTCTCCGGCTTTTCTCCCCGCCGTTCAAGCAGCCCCCGCAGGTGCATCGCGCCAGCGCGCAAGGGCAAAATCCGCACAACAAACCGCGGTCCCACACTTCATTTCCTCCCGAATCCGCCGCAGTTTCGTCACCCCTCACTTTCAGCGGTCCGATCAGTGCTTAACAAGGACAGTTGTTCTTCATCGTCCCCGTCGTGGCGACGGTGGCATCGAACATCACCTCCCCGATGTACCCCTCCACACCGCTCAAGCCCAATCCGCCCTGCGCCGGCGGCTTCGTCAGGTAGTCCTTCAGGTCCGTGAAGTTCGTCGCGTTGTAGTCCTCCACTCTTCTAGTCAGGTTCCCGTAGTCGTCGTACGTGTACAGGAACGTGTGCAGACCCGAGCTCTTGTACGTGTTCGCCTTCGTCAGGCGCGAGAGTTGGTCGTAGTAGAAGCTGTCCGTGTTGCTCCCAGACTCCCCGATGGTCTTGATGTTCCCCGCGCCGTCGTACTCGTACGTCCCCGACGCGTAGCTCCCGTTCCCCCAGTAGGTCGTCTGCCCGTTCGTCATCCCGAAGCCGCGCGGCCGCAGGTAGTCGTCGAAGTCCGCCTGCTGTTTGTCCCCCACGTCGAACGTGATCACGTTCAAAGCCCCCGCAGCCGTGTACTCCAAAGACGCCAGCAGCGTCCGGTCGGCGATGATCCCGCGGTCCGTCACCGCCCCGTGCGTGAAGCTCGTCAAGATCCTCCCCCGGCTCGCCGCACCCTCCAGCAGCGCCAGCGTCGTCACCTGCCCGTACGAGTCGTAGGTGTACCGGTGGACGTAGTTGGGCGCGCTGGTCCCGTACGCCGA
>JAKAIJ010000175.1 GCA_021814355.1 Acidobacteriota bacterium | reverse complement strand
CCTCCAGGAGCGCCACCGTCCTCAGGCCCGCCGGGACCCGCTCAGCCATCGTCCTCCTCGTCCTCGAGGTCCAGGTGGAAGCGGTGGATGAACCGGTGGTAGAGCGGGGCGAAGAGGACCCCCGCCGCCACGATGAAGATGACCCCCGAGAAGAGCGCGTAGGCCGAAGCGAAGAGCTTGCCCGCGGTGGTGTGCAGCTCCCCTACGGGACCCATACCCCCCAGGATCATGGAGGCGTTGAGGAGGGCGTCCACCCACCCCTGGCCCTCCAGGAGGTGGTACCCGAGGACGCCCATCCCCAGGGAGCCGCCGATGATCAGGGCCGAGAGGAAGAAGTGGCGCACCACGCGCCGGATGAAGTGGGGCCGCTCCAGCAGAGGGGCGCTCTTGTGTTCGAACATGGCTCTCCTCGCGCGGCGACGGAAACGCCGCGGTCCCGGCGGGACGGGCTTCCGCCGGCTTCCGGCAGTCAGACCGGGCCAGGGGCCCCACGGCCGGCCGCCTTCACTCTACCACCTCGGGCGGGGTCCCGTGCCGTCCAGCGTCCCGCGGCGCAACGGGCTCACCGGAGGTAGGCGTCCCAAAGGAGCTTCGCCGCGATGAGCAGAACCACCGCGAGGAAGACGGGACGGACGAGGCGCGCCCCCCGGGTGAGCACCAGCCTCGCCCCGACCCGGCCGCCCAGAAACTGGCCCGCGGCCATCACGAGCCCTGGGAGGAAGTGGACGTGGCCCAGCAGGAGGAAGACGGCGAGGGAAAAGAGGTTGCTCGTGAAGTTCATGACCTTGGTGCGGGCCGTGGCGCGCCGGAGCTCGAGGCCCAGCAGCAGGACGTAGGCCACCGCCCAGAAGGAGCCGGTCCCGGGGCCGAAGAACCCGTCGTAGAAGCCGATGACGAGGCCGAAGAGCAGGTGGAAGGGAAACGACCCCATCCGGGGAGGCCGCTCCTCGACGCCCAGCCGGGGCGAGGCGGCGAAGTAGAGGGCCATCCCCACGAGCAGGACGGGGATGAGTCGCTTGAGGAGCTCCGCGGAGACGGCGCCCGCGGCCCAGCTCCCCGCGGCGGACCCCAGGGCGGTGAAGAGCACGCCCCACCCCACCTCGCGCCAGGTGACGGCCCCCGCCCTCGCGAAGTGGAGTGTCGCGGAGCCCGACCCGAAGCTGGCCTGGAACTTGTTGGTCCCCAGGGCGTCCTGCGGCGACCAGCCCAGGCCCATCAGGATGGGCACCGTGACGAGCCCGCCGCCCCCCGCCATGGTGTCCACGGTCCCCGCGAAGAGGGCCGCCAGGAACAGAACCGGATAGAGAACGAAAGGGGAGAGGGCGGTCACGCCGTCCGCCGCAGAAAAAGCTTCCGAGACCGCCGCCGCAGGAAGCTCGCCACGGGGCCCGCCGGGCGCCTCGTTGTGGAGGCGCGTCGCGCGCTCTGCTCTCCGTGCTCTTTTCGGTCGAACGTCATCGGTCGTGCGCCTACGGCTCGGTGAAGGGCGCCGGTTTTGGCGCGGCGTGCGCCGCGAGACGGTCCAGCAAGGCCTCGGGACGAGATTCCACGAGCAGAAGGCTTCTATGGCGCGGCGCAAGGAAGCCCTCGGCCACCTGGTGATCCAGGAGCTTGAGGAGGGGCCCGAAGAAGCCCCCCGTGTTCAGAAGGCCGACGGGCTTGGCGTGGTAGCCGAGCTGCGACCAGGTGAGGACCTCGCACAGCTCGTCGAGGGTGCCGAAGCCGCCCGGCAGGGCCGCGAAGGCGTCCGAAAGCTCCGCCATCCGGGCCTTGCGCGCGTGCATGGAGGAGACGACCTCCAGGCTCGTGATCCCGCCGTGGCCCAGCTCCAGCTCCTTCAGCTTCTCGGGGATGACCCCGACGACCTCTCCCCCCGCCGCCATCGCCGCGTCGGCGAGAACGCCCATCAACCCGACGTGCCCCCCGCCGTAGACGAGCCCGATGCCCCGCCGCGCCGCTAGCTTCCCGAGCGCGCGCGCCTCCTCCGCATGACGCGGGTCGCGTCCCTTCGAGGAGCCGCAAAAAACGCAGAGACGCCGCACGGGGGACCTCCGAACCGTAGTTTATTAAAGCACAGGCGCCTTCCGCCACTTCCCCCACCCGCTCCGTCAGGAGGGGGCGCTCGTGTTGAGGAGCCCTCCGGGGTCGGGTAAAATAAATCCCGCGGCGGGGAGGGGGCAGCCGACGCGGCGCCGGAGACGATCCCGCCAAAGTCTTGCTCTCTGGAGGTGTCCTCATGTCCAACGCGATCATCCCCGTTCCGAAGCCACAGAACGAGCCCGTCCTGCCCTACGGCCCCGGCTCGCCCGAGAAGGCCTCGCTGAAGGCCGAGCTCAAGCGACAGCTCTCCGAAGAGATCGAGATCCCCCTCCTCATCGGCGGCAAGGAGGTGCGCACGGGCAACACCGCGAAAGCTGTGTGCCCGCACGACCACCAGCACGTCCTCGCCACGTATCACCAGGCGGGACAGAAAGAAGTAGAGATGGCCATCGCCGCCTCCCGGGAGGCTTGGCACGACTGGTCGGAGATGCCCTGGGAGTCGCGCGCGGCGATCTTTCTCAAGGCCGCCGAGCTTCTCGCCGGGCCGATGCGCGCGAGCGCCAACGCGGCGACCATGCTCAACCAGTCCAAGACGGCCTTCCAGGCCGAGATCGACTCGGCGTGCGAGCTCATTGATTTCTACCGCTTCAATCCGTACTACATGCAGTTCGTCTACCAGCAGCAGCCCGACAGCGCGAAGGGCATTTGGGACTACGCCGAATATCGGGCGCTCGAGGGCTTCGTCTTCGCCGTGACGCCCTTCAACTTCACCTCCATCGCGGGCAATCTTCCGACCTCGCCCGCCATGATGGGGAACACGGTCCTGTGGAAGCCCGCCTCCTCGGCGGTCTTCTCCGCGTACCACATCCTCAAGGTCCTCCAGGCCGCGGGTGTGCCCGATGGCGTCATCAACTTCGTGCCCGGGCGCGGCGGGAACGTGGGCGACCCGGTCCTCGCGAGCCCGCACTTCGCGGGCGTGCACTTCACGGGCTCCACCTCCGTCTTCCACGACATGTGGAAAACCATCGGCGCGAACATCGCCAAGTACAAGGGCTACCCGCGCATCGTCGGCGAGACGGGAGGGAAGGACTTCATCTTCGCGCATCCCAGCGCCGAGCCGGCCGCCCTCGCCACGGCCATGGTCCGGGGCGCCTTCGAGTTCCAGGGGCAGAAGTGCTCGGCGGCCTCTCGCGCCTACATCCCGAAGAGCCTCTGGCCCAAGGTCAAGGAGCACCTCCTCGGGCAGATCGCCGAGATCAAGATGGGAGCGCCCACGGACTTTCGGAACTTCTTCACGGCGGTCATTGACAAGGGCGCCTTCCGCGACCACAAGGCCTACATCGATTTCGCCAGGTCGTGTCCCGAGTGCACGATCCTCGCGGGCGGCGGCTGAGACGACAGCGTGGGTTATTTCATCCAGCCCACCGTGGTCCAGACCACCGATCCCAAGTGCAAGATGATGGAGGAAGAGATCTTCGGCCCCGTCCTCACGCTCTACGCCTACGACGACACGAGGCTCGACGAAACCCTGGACCTCTGCGACACCACGAGCCCCTACGCCCTCACCGGTGCGGTTTTCGCCCAGGACCGCAAGGCCATCGTAAAGATCTTCAACCGGCTGCGCCACGCCTCGGGCAACTTCTACATCAACGACAAGCCCACGGGCGCCGTCGTGAGCCAGCAGCCCTTCGGCGGCGGCCGCGCTTCGGGCACCAACGACAAGGCGGGGAGCTACCTCAACCTCATCCGCTGGACGAGCATGCGCGCCGTGAAGGAGACCTTCGTGCCGCCCACGCACTTCGCGTATCCGTTCATGGGTGAAGAATAGCTGTCAGCTGCCTGTTATCAGCTAACGACAAGGGCCCGGCGGTCGCCGGGCCCTTTCTTCTTGGTCCTTAGTCGAGAGGACCTGGGCAAGTCCCCTTGACGGCGCGTACCTTGTAATACGCGCTCGCCGGTTCGGTGAGCAGGTTCAGGATGAGACCATGGACGATTCCGCTGGCTGTTCCCACGCTCGTGTCGAAGGGCCCCGAAGGGCTGAGCGAACGCGTCACCTCGTAGTAGTCCACGAGGCTCGGGTCGGCGACTTGCAGCCAGCTGACGACCATGTCGTTGCCGGTCTTTTGGATTGTCAGGGTCCCGACCGATGGCGGCGTCTGGTTCACGTCGGCGCGGGCCGTCGTGGATGACCACGCGCCGGTGCACGTGGCGTTCTTGCCACGGACCGCGTAGGTATGAGAGCTGGTGTCGCCGGGATTGTAGGAGTAAGGGCTCGTCACGCCCGCCACGGTCGTCGTGCCGTCCACTTGCAGGTCGTAGCCCGTGGCGCCCGTCACCGAGCCCCACGTCACGCTGACGCCGCTCTGGGCGCACGCGCTGATATCCGCCACGCCGGGCGCCGAGGGCGCGGCCACGCCCGCGTTCACGTCGGTTCCGGCCGTCGGCGAGGACCAGGCGCTCGCGTTGCAGGCGTTCTTGGATCGGACTTCGTAATTGTGAGAGAGCGTGTCGCCGGGAAGATAGGTGTAAGGGCTCGTCACGCTCGTGACCGTGGTGGCGTCCACCAGCAGGTCGTAACCCGTGGCGCCGGAGACCGGAATCCACGAGACGCTCACCCCGGAAGTGCACGAATCGATATCGGCCACCCCAGGAGCACCCGGGGCCGCGGGAATGCCGCTGCCGTCCGCGCCGCTCGTGGGCGTGGACCAGGCGCTGACGCACGCGGCGCTCAGTGCGCGTACCTGGTAGTCATGGACCGCTCCATCGCCGGGGGAGTAAGCGTACGGGCTCGTCACACCCGTCACGACCGTGCTTCCGTCCACCTGGAGGTCGTAGCTCGCTGCGCCCGTCACGGTGCCCCACGAGACGCTCACGCCGTTCTGGAGGCACGGGTCAACATCGGCCACGCCGGGCGCGGAAGGGGAATCCATGCTGTGGTGGTTCACCGTGAAATCCCAAACGTCCCCGCGCCCGTTCAGCCCTCCGGCGTCCAGCGTGGCGCTCTGCGTGTCGTCCAGGTCGAAGCTCGCCCAGAGCCAGCGCGCGCAGGTCCCCAATCCGGCCGTGTAGAAGGCCCCGGTGGCGGCGTTCGGTATCGTCGTGCGAGCCCCGAACACCGCGGTACCGGAGGGCGCAATCGCGTAGGCGAGATTGGTCGCGCCCTTGTACGCGCTGTTGTCGAAGCCTATCGAATCCACGATCTGGTCCGTGCCCAGATCGACGAGCCTGGAATACCGTCCCCGTGCCGCGGGACCCTCGATGGTCGCGTACTGGACATCGTTGAGATAGGAGCCGCCGCTGCCGCCGAGGAGGTACAGATAACCTTCGTAGACTGTCGAGGCGTGCAAATACCGCGCGGTCGCAAAACTCGTGGTTGCGCTCCAGGCGCCGGCGGAGCCGTTGGAATTGATCGGAGCTATCTGGACATCGCTGAGATAGGTTCCATTTTCGCCGCCGATCACGTAGAGGTGCCCGTTCGTGGCGACGGACGCGTGACCCTGCCGTCCCGCGGGAAGGCTGGTCGTCGTGGTCCAGGCGCCAACGGCCCCATTGGCATTGAGAGGGGCGTACTGGACGCTGCTGAGATACGATCCGCCGTTCCCGCCGATGACGTACAGGTATCCGTTGTAGGCCACCGAGGTGTGGCGGTAGCGCGCCGTCGTGAAGCCCGTCGTCGCGGACCAAGCCCCGACCGAGCCGACGGCCGTCGTCGGAGCGGACAGAGCAGCGCTCGG
>JAKAIJ010000174.1 GCA_021814355.1 Acidobacteriota bacterium | reverse complement strand
GCCACCCGCTCCGCAAGGAGTTCCCCCTCGGCGGCGCCCAGGAGGAGATGATCCGCGGCAACCGGTACGGTAAACCCGCCTACCTCCCGGACGACGTCGTGGAGGCCCGCGCGATCATCGAGGAGCGCCGCCATGGCCGTTGAAACGCGTGCGGAGAAGACCTCCCCCCTCCGCGAGGTCCTGGAGACCCGCCAGTACGAGCTCAACATGGGGCCCCAGCACCCCGCCACCCACGGGGTCTACCGGGCCGTCCTGCAGCTCGACGGGGAGCGCGTCCTGGCGATGGAGTCCGTCCTCGGATACCTCCACCGGGGCATCGAGAAATGGGCCGAGTACCGCACGTGGACCCAGGCCACGCCCATCTTCGACCGCCTCGACTACGTGGGCGCCGTGCTCAACGGCCACGGCTACGTGGGCGCGGTGGAGAAGCTGCTCGGCGTGGAGGTGCCCCGGCGGGCCCAGTACATCCGGGTGGTCCTGGGCGAGCTCCAGCGCATCGCCAACCACCTGCTCTGGCTCGGCACCCACGCCCTCGACGTGGGCGCCATGTCCATGCTCTTCTACCCCATGCGCGAGCGGGAGGTCATCCTGGACCTCTTCGAGGCGATGCTCGGCCAGCGCCTCCTGCCCAACGCCTACCCCATCGGGGGAGTGCGCTTCGACTTCCCCAAGGGGTGGGAGCCGGTCTGCCGCAGGTTCCTCGCGGCCTTCCCCGGGCGGGTGGACGACTACGAGGGGCTCCTCACCGGGAACCGGATCTGGCGCCAGCGCACCATTGGCGTGGGGGTCATCTCGGCGAAGGACGCCATCGCCCTGAGCCTCTCGGGGCCCACCCTGCGCGGCTCGGGCGTGAACTTCGACGTCCGCAAGGCGATCCCCTATTCGAGCTACGGCGACTTCGAGTTCGAGGTGCCGCTGGGGAAAAACGGCGACGTCTTCGACCGCTACCTCTGCCGCGTCCGCGAGATGCGCCAGAGCGCGCGGATCATCCAGCAGGCCCTCGACGGCATGCCCGAGGGCGAGCTCCGGGGAAAGGTGGGCAAGATCATCCGGCCGCCGGTGGGCGAGGCCTACTACACCGTCGAGGCGGCGAAGGGGCAGCTCGGCTACTACATCGTGAGCGACGGCGGCGAGAAGCCCTGGCGCGTCCACGTGAAGTCGCCCTCCTTCGTGAACCTCCAGGGCATCGAGACCATGAGCCGGGGGAACCTCATCGCCGACGTGGTGGCGATCATCGGCTCCCTCGACATCGTCCTCGGAGAGGTGGACCGATGAATGAGCCGGCTCGCCCGTTCAGCGGGGAACCGCGGGAGCACACCACGGGAGGCCAAGCGCGCCATGACCTATGAGGTCCTTCTAAACACGGTCGGCTGGCCCCTGGCCAAGATCGTCGTGCTCCTGGCCGCGGTGCTCACCGTGGTGGCCTACATCGGTTGGTTCGAGCGGCGCCTGCTGGGCCTCTTCCAGTCCCGCCTCGGCCCTAACCGGGTGGGCCCGCTGGGGCTCCTCCAGCCCGTGGCGGACGGCCTCAAGCTCTTCCTCAAGGAGGACATCGTCCCGCTCAACGCGCGGCCCTTCCTCTTCAAGCTCGCGCCGGTCTTCGCCTTCTTCCCGGCCTTCCTGGGCTTCGCCGTCGTCTCCTGGGCGCTTCCCTGGGCGACCCCCTCGGGCCGCCACCACGGCTTCGTGGTTGCGGACGTGGACCTGGGCATCCTGCTGGTGCTGGCGGTCTCCTCCCTCGGCATCTTCGGGATCATCCTCGGCGGCTGGTCGTCGGGCTCCAAGTACCCCCTCATGGGGAGCCTCCGGTCGGCGAGCCAGATGCTCGCCTATGAGATCCCCCTGACCCTTTCGGTGATCGCCGTGATCCTGCTGGGGGGCTCCTTCCGGCTGAGCGACATCGTGGCCGCGCAGCAGAAGCTCGGCGCGTACTTCATCCTTCCGGGGCTCCTCGCCTTCGGCGTCTATCTGATCTCGGCGGTGGCCGAGACCAACCGCGTCCCCTTCGACCTGCCCGAAGGCGAGAGCGAGATCATCGGCTTCCACACCGAGTACTCTGGGATGCGCTTCGGGTTCTTCTTCGTGGCGGAGTACGCCAACATGGTGCTCATCAGCGTCATCGCCGCGAGCCTCTTTCTGGGCGGGTACGACCTCCCCGGCGTGGACGACGCGGCCCTCTACGCGGCGCACCCGAACCTGGCGAGCGCCCTGGGGGTCTTCGCCTTCGCGGCCAAGTCGGCGCTCTTCGCCTACTTCTACGTCTGGATCCGGGCCACCTTCCCGCGGTACCGCTACGACCAGCTCCTGCGCATCGGCTGGGTGGTCCTCTTGCCCATCGCGCTCGCGAACGTGGCGCTGGTGGCGCTCCTGAAGCTGTGGCTGTTGAGGTGACGCGATGAACGCCATCGGCCGCTTCCTGCAGATGGTGACCTTCCCCGAGCTGTTGAAGGGGATGGCGATCACCACGAAGTACCTGGCGAAGCCCAAGGTCACCGAGAGCTACCCCGACGCGCGCCCCGTCCTGCCCTACCGGACGAAGGGCCGCCTCCACGTGGAGATCGAGACCTGCATCTCGTGCCGCATGTGCGAGAAGGCTTGTCCCGAGGGGTGCATCCGGGTCTACCCGCCGCCCAAGGAGGTCTTCAAGACCGACAAGCGCCCGGCGGAGTTCTACCTCAACCAGGAGCACTGCCTCCACTGCGGGCTCTGCGTGGACCCCTGCCCCACCGGGTCCATCCACCACTCGCAGGAGTTCGAGCTGGCGGTCGTCCATTACGACGACCTGCTCTTCGACAAGGAGACGCTTCCCTACGACCTCGACCAGAAGCGATTCCGCTGGAACCTCCTGGAGAACGTGCCCGTCAAGAAGTGACCGGGGCCCGAGGGGGCGCCCGGAGAGGAGAGGGGATGGCATTCCTGTGGATCCTTCTGGCGGCGTTCATCGCGGCGTGCGCCCTCGGCGTGGTGCTCTCGCGGAGCCCCATCACCTCGGCCGTCTCCCTGCTCGCGGGTTTCCTTGGGGTGGGAATCCTCTATCTCTGCCTGCGGGCCGAGTTCGTCGCCGCGGCCCAGGTTCTGGTCTACGCCGGCGGCATCATGGTGCTCTACCTCATCGGCGTCATGTTCACCGACAGCGAGGCCCTGCGCCTGACCCGCCAGGCCCACTTCCAGGCCTGGCCGGCCTTCTTCCTGGTCCTCGCGCTCTTCCTCTGGATGGGCCACAGGCTCTACCGCAGCGAGTTCACCGCGGAGCCGCCCGTCCTCCGGGTCGCGGTGGCGGCGGGCGCAGACCAGGAGGCCTCCGCCAAGACGGCCCTCGCCGAGCGGGCAGGCCTCGCGAAGGAATCCAACCCGCGCCAGGTCTCGGTGGCGCTCTTCCGCGATTTCCTCTACCCCTTCGAAGCGGCGTCGGTCCTGCTGACGGTGGCCGTGCTCGGCGGGGTCTTCCTGGCGAAGAAGGAGGTGTAAGTGGGAACCTCCGGCCTCGTGCTCCTCGGCTTCCTCCTGTTCTGCCTCGGGGTCTTCGGGGTCCTGAGCCGGAGGAACTTCATCGTGGTCCTGCTCTCGGCGGAGCTGATCTTCGCCGGGGCGGGGATCAACTTCGTCGCCTTCTCCGACCTCTGGAGGAACCTGACGGGGCAGGTCTTCACGGTGTTCCTCATCGCCGTGGCGGCCGGCGAGGCCGCCGTCGGGCTGGGGCTCCTGGTGGCCCTCTACCGCCTCAAGCACAGCGCCAACGTGGACGCGGCGCGGGACCTGAAGGGGTAAGCCCATGCAACCGATCCTGCTTTTGTGGGTGATCCCGGTATTGCCGCTGGTGGGCGCGCTGGTGAACGGTGCGGTGGGGTGGAAGTGGGAGCGGGAGGGGAGGCTGGGGAGGATTTCGGCGGTGGCGCTGGGTTCGACGGGGCTGTCGCTGGCGGTGGCGCTGTGGAACATCGCGGCGCTGGCGATGACGAACTGGTCGTCGGTGGGGCCGCTGCCGCCGGGCGTGACGGCGGACGCGGCGCACCACAGTTTCTCGCTGCACCTGGCCTCCTGGCTGCCGGTGGGGGAGTTTGCCTCTGGGGTCGCGGGGCGGACGGGCCACTTCAACGTGGAGTGGCTGTTCGTTCTGGACCCGCTCTCTGCGGTGATGCTGTTCGTGGTGACGTTCGTGGGGTTTTTGATCCACGTGTACAGCGTGGGGTACATGGCGCACGACAAGGGGTACTTCCGGTACTTTTCGTACCTGAACCTGTTCATGGCGATGATGCTGACGCTGGTTCTGGGGGGGAACTACCTGGTGATGTTCATCGGGTGGGAGGGGGTGGGGCTCTGCTCGTACCTTCTGATCGGGTTCTACTACACGAAGGAGTACTGCGCGGAGGCGGGGAAGAAGGCGTTTCTGACGAACCGGATCGGGGACATGGGGTTCGCGGCGGGGCTGATGCTGATCCTGTACTGGTTCGGGACGCTGGACATCGCGAAGGTGAACGCGATGGCGGTGTCTGGGGCGGTGCCGGGGTGGGTGATCACGGCGTCGGCGGTCCTGCTGTTCGTGGGGGCGACGGGGAAGAGCGCGCAGATGCCGTTGTACGTGTGGCTGCCGGACGCGATGGCGGGGCCGACGCCCGTGAGCGCCTTGATCCACGCGGCGACGATGGTGACGAGCGGGGTGTACCTGGTGGCGCGGAGCAACGGGCTGTACAGCATGAGCCCGACGGCGCTGATGGTGGTGGCGGGGGTGGGGTGCTTCACGGCCCTGTTCGCGGCGAGCATCGGGCTGGTGCAGAACGACATCAAGAAGGTGCTGGCGTACTCGACGGTGTCGCAGCTGGGGTACATGTTCCTGGGGGTTGGGGTTGGGGCGTACGCGGCGGGGGTGTTCCACCTGTACACGCACGCGTTTTTCAAGGCGCTGCTGTTCCTGGGGTCCGGGGCGGTGATCCACGCGATGAGCGGGGAGCAGGACATCCGGAAGATGGGGCAGCTGTGGGGGAAGATCCCGCAGACGTCGAAGGTGTTCCTGACCGGGTGCATCGCGATCGCGGGGATCCCGCCGCTGGCGGGATTTTTCTCGAAGGACGAGATTCTATGGCGGGCCTTCGCGTCGGAGGGGGGTGCGGGACGGTTCCCGGGGTGGTACGGGGCGCTGCTCTTCAGCGTGGGGGTGCTGGCGGCGATGATGACGGCGTTCTACATGTTCCGGCTGCTGTACCTGACGTTTTTCAACTCGGACCGGGTGAGCGAGGAGGCGAAGCACCACCTCCACGAGAACCCGCCGGTGATGACGGTGCCGCTGTGGATCCTGGCGATCGGGTCCGTCGCGTGCGGGTGGATCGGGCTTCCGAAGCTGTGGACGGGGAGTGAGAACTTCTGGGAGCGGTGGCTGGAGCCGACGCTGTACGCGGCGGGGGGGCACGGCGAGGCGGCGGCGGCGGGCGAGGCCGCGGCGCACCACCCGCACTGGGAGGAGTGGACGGCCATGGGGCTGAGCGTGCTGGTGGCGGCGCTGGGGATCTGGTTCGCGGCGCGGTGGTACAGGCGGGAGACGGAGTCTCCGTCCCGGCTGGCCCTCGCCCTCCACCGCCCCTACCGCCTCCTGCTCAACAAGTACTTCGTGGACGAACTCTACTCCGGAGCCTTCATCAGGCCGCTCGTGAAGCTCTGCGAGGGGCTCTGGTGGTGGGACCGGTGGATCGTGGACGGCGTCGTCAACGGCGCGCGGCACCTCACGGTGGGCGCCTCCCACGCCTCCCTCGCCTGGGACAAGTACGTGGTGGACGGCGTGGGCGTGAGCGGCACCG
>JAKAIJ010000173.1 GCA_021814355.1 Acidobacteriota bacterium | reverse complement strand
GCTTGTAGGGAAAGGTGAGGTCGGCGTGGGAGACCGGCAGGAGCGCGCCCGCCAGCGCCAGGACGCCGCGGCGCAGGGGGCGGGGGAGGAGCCGGTACCGGCCGTAGTCCCGGTGGACCCAGTAGGTGGGATAGCCCGCGAAGAGCTCGTCGCCGCCGTCCCCGCCCAGGGCCACCGTCACGTGGCCGCGGGTGAACCGCGAGAGGAGCGCCGTGGGCAGGACGGAGGGGTCCGCGAAGGGCTCATCCAGGTGGTCGAGAACCCGGGGCACCTCGGCGAGCAGCTCCGCCTCGCCGAACCGGTGCTCCCGGTGGAGGCAGCCCAGGTGCCGGGCCGCGGTTCGCGCGTGGGCGCTCTCGTCGAAGGAGGGGTCCTCGAAGCCGATGGAGAAGGAGTGGACTTCGCCGCCGGCGCGGGCCATGCAGGCCGCCACGACGCTCGAGTCCGCGCCGCCGCTGAGAAAGACCCCCAAAGGCACGTCCGAGACGAGCTGGCTGCGCACCGCCGCGGAGACGCGCTCGCGCAGCAGCTCGGCGGCCGCGGCGCGTTCCGCGGGGCACGCCTCGGGCAGGTCCCACTCCCAGTAGCGGCGGAGGGACGCCGAACCGCCCTCCCACCGCAGGAGGTGGCCGGGCAGGAGCTTGCGCGCGGCGCGGAAGGCGGTTAAAGGCGCGGGCACGTACTCGCAGGTCAAGAAGGAGCCCAGCGCATCCAGGTCCGGAGCGCGCTCAAACCCCGGAAAGGCCAGCAGCGCCTTGAGCTCGGAGCCAAAGAGCAGCCCCCGGGGCGTCTGCGCGTAGTAGAGGGGCTTCACGCCCAGGGGGTCCCTCGCCAGCAGGAGCAGTCCCCGCCTGCGGTCCAGGAGGGCGAAGGCGAAGATGCCGTCGAGACGCGGGAGAAAGCCCTCGCCCTCCTCCTCGTAGAGGTGGCAGAGAACTTCCGTGTCGCTCCGGGTGGCAAGGCGGTGGCCGCGCGCCGCGAGGCCGGCGGCGAGCTCGCGGAAGTTGTAAATCTCTCCGTTGAAGATGACCTGGACGGAGCCGTCCTCGTTGCCCATGGGCTGGGCGCCGCCCGCCACGTCAATGATGGAGAGCCTCCGGTGGCCGAGGCCGAAGCCGCCCTCGCGGAGGAACCCCTCGCCGTCGGGACCCCGGTGGGCCAGGGCGCGGGTCATGGCCCCGAGCGTCTCCTCGGGGGCGGGGTCCCTCAGCGCGAAGCCGGCGATTCCGCACATGGGGCGGCCGGAGCCTCGACGACCTCGCGCACCACGTAGGGGGCGGTGCGGGTGGCGGCGAAGTAGACGCGGATCAGCAGCTCGCCCAAGAGGCCCATCATGACGAGCTGCATTCCCGCGAGGGCGAAGAAGATGGCGATCAGGAAGACGGGGTTCCGGTGGACCCACACGTCGTCCGCGAGCTTCTCGTAGAGCGTGTAGGCGGCCAGCAGGGCGGAGAGGCCGAGCAGGCCGAAGCCGGCCCCCCCGAAGATGTAGATGGGCTTCGTCAGGAAGCTCCCCATGAACTTGAGGGTCATGAGGTCCAAAACCACCTTGAAGGTGCGCCCCAGCCCGTACTTGCTCTTGCCCGAGAGGCGCGGCCGGTGGTTCACCTCCACCTCGGCGACCCTTGCCCCCTGCCAGCTCGCGAGGACCGGGATGAACCGGTGCATCTCGCCCACCAGGTTGCCCGGCTCGAGGACCTCCCGGCGGTAGGCTTTCAGCGTGCACCCGTAGTCGTGGAGGCGGACCCCCGAGATGAGGGAGATGAGCCCATTGGCAACGCGCGAGGGCAGGGTCCGGGTGAGGAAGGGGTCCCTGCGCCGGCGGCGCCACCCGCTGGCCACGTCGAATCCCTCGTCGAGCTTGGCGAGGAGGCGCGGGATGTCGGCGGGGTCGTTCTGGAGGTCGCCGTCGAGAGGCACGAGCACCGCGCCGCGGGCGTGGGCGATGGCCGCGGCGAGGGCGGCGGTCTGGCCGAAGTTCTTGCGCAGGAGGACCACGCGCAGGCGCGGATCCTCCGCGGCGGCCGCGCGCAGGAGCCGCGGGGTGGCGTCCGTGGAGCCGTCGTCCACGAAGACCACCTCGTAGGGCTTGCCCAGGGGGCCGAGGGCGTCGCGGATGGCCGCGAGCAGGGCCCCCACGTTGCCCTCCTCGTTGTAGACCGGGACGAGCAGGCTCAGTTCGAGGGGGGCGGCGGCCATCTCATCCCTCCCGCGCCTGGAGGTGGTACTTCTTCACGAAGTAGCGCATGGACCGGAAGCTGATCCCGAGACGGGCCGCGGCGCGCACCATGACCCCCTCCTCCATCGCGAGAGCGCGGCGGATGTAGGCGGCCCGGACCCCCTCCACGGCCTCGGGGAGGGAGAACCCGTCCTCGGGGATGTCCATCTCCCCCGCGGCGGCGGGCATCTTGTACCCCAGCAGGTGCTCGGGGAGGTGGGAGACCTCGATGCGCTCGCCGGGTGCCAGGGCCAGGGCCCGCTCCACCACGTTCTCAAGCTCGCGGATGTTCCCGGGCCACGCGTAGCTCTCCAGGAGCCCCATGGCCCCGGCGGTGAGAGAGGGGGCCGGCCGGTCGCCCGCGGCGGCGCACTTCTGGAGGAAGTGCTGGGCAAGGGTCGGGATGTCGTCGCGGCGCTTGCGCAGCGGCGGGAGCTGGATGGTGATCACGTTGATCCGGTAGAAGAGGTCCTCGCGGAAGCGCTTCTCCTGGACCAGACGGGCCAGGTCCTGGTTGGTGGCCGCCAGCACGCGGGCGTCCACCTCGTGGTCCTCCGTGGCCCCCACGGCCCGGATGCGGCGCTCCTGGAGCGCGCGCAGGAGCTTCACCTGCATGAGCGGGGACATCTCCCCGATCTCGTCCAGAAAGAGGGTGCCGCCGTGGGCCGTGTCGAAGAGCCCCTTCTTGGTGGCGTAGGCGCCCGTGAAGGCGCCCTTCACGTGCCCGAAGAGCTCGCTCTCCAGGAGCGTCTCCGGGATGCCCCCGCAGTTCACGCTCACGAAGGGGCGGGAGCCGCGGGCGGACCGCTGGTGGATCGCCCGCGCCACCAGTTCCTTGCCGGTGCCGCTCTCCCCCTGGATCAGCACCGTGCTCGTGGTGGGGGCGATGCGCTCGATGAGGGCGTAGATCTGCCGCATCTGCGGGCTGCCGCCGATGATCTCGCCGAAGTGGGCCTGCTGCGAGAGCTCGGCCTTAAGAAGGATGTTCTCCTCCTGCAGCGCGTGTTTCTCGACGGCGTTGCGCACGATGTGGAGGAGCTCGTCCACCTGGAAGGGCTTCGTGACGTAGTCGAAGGCCCCCAGTTTGAGCGCCTCGATGGCGCTCTCCGCCGTAGCGTAGGCGGTGATCAGCACCACCTCGGCCCCAGGGCCCTCGGCGCGCACCCGGCGCAGGAGGTCTATCCCCGAGAGCCCCGGCATCCGGATGTCCGAGATGATCAGATCGAAGGAGGTGCGCGAGAGAGCGGCGAGCGCCTCCTCGGCGCTCTGGGCCGCCCGGACCTCGAAGCCCTCCTGCCGCAGGAGAATCTCGAGCATCCGCCGCATGCTCGGCTCGTCGTCCACCACCAGGATCCGGTCAGCCATCGCCCCTCTCCAGCGGGAAGTACAGGGAGCAGGTGGTGCCGTGGCCGAACTCCGAGTCCAGCTCGACCCGCCCGCCGTGGCGCTCCATGATCCGGTAGACCACCGAAAGGCCGAGCCCGGCGCCGGAGGAGAAACCGCGGCGGAAGGGCTCGAAGCATTTCTGGATCTCGCTCTTGGGCATGCCGACGCCCGTGTCGCCCACCTGAAGTATGGCATAGGGCCCGCGGACGCTCAACGAGACGCGGACGGTCCCGCGGCCGGGGATCGCCTTGCGGGCGTTCTGGAGGAGGTTCCAGGCCGCCTGGCGCACCTGGTCGGGGTCCACCTCCGCCTCCAGCGGCGCCGAGGGGAAGTTGCGCTCAAGGGCCACCAGTCCGTCGCCCACCGCGGGGTCCCCGGCGAAGAGGGTCAGCACCTCCTGGGCCACGTCCCGCAGGTCCACGCGGCGGAGCTTGAGCGGGGCGGGCTTCACGTACCGGAGGAAGTTGTCGAGGGTTTGGCTGAGCCGGCCACTCTCGTTCTGGATGATGCCGAGGAGTTCGTTCTCGCGGCTGCCCGGCTCGGAACTCCGTCTCAGCATCTGGGCCGCCCCCGAGATGCTCCCCAGTGGATTCTTGATCTCGTGGGCGATGTTGGCGGCCATCTCCCCGATGGCGGCGAGCCGCTCCCTCAGGGCGAGGTGGCTGCGCAGGCGCGCCATCTCGGTCTCGTCGCGCAGCAGGGCCAGGTATCCCACCCGCCGCTCCCCGTCGAGCAGGCCGGAGAGCGTGACGTGGAGGTGCCGGTCCTCGGGCAGGTCCAGGTGGAACTCCCGGGGCTCGGCCCCCAGCTGGCGCTCGAGAGGGGCCTCGAGCTGAGCGAGGTGCTCGAGCCTCCGGAAGAGGTTCCACCCCTCCGGGAGCGTCTCCCCCAGGAGGCGGCGCGCCGTGGGGTTGGCGAAGGTCACCTCCCCCCCTCCGGCCGTAGTCACCAGCCCGCCGGCGATGGAGGAGACGATCTGGTCGTTCAGGTGGCGCAGGAGGTAGAGGTCCTTCTGGACCATCCCCAGGGTGGCGTCGGTGCTCTCCAGGCGCGAGGCCATGGCGGAGATGAGGGCCGCCACGAGGAGGAATCCCAACAGGTGGGTCATGAGCCCGTAAAGGGTGGCGCCGTGGCTGGGGGGGTCGTACGGGATGGCGACGAACCGGTCGGGGGTGAGCCAGCCGTAAAACTGGACCAGGCAGAGGGTGCCGTAGAGCAGGGCGCTGGCGGCCGCCAGGGTGAAGGCGCCGCGCCGCCGGAGCAGCACGCCCGCCACGACGATGAGGATATGGTACAGGAAGGTGAAGATGCTGTTGAGACCGCCGGTGAGAAAGGAGAGGAAGGTGACGGCCGCCGCGTCGCCCCAGAGCTGGACGTAGAGGAACGCCGGCAGCCCCCTCACCGTGGGGAGCCGCCAGTAGACCATCGTATAGGCGAGGTTCACCGCCAGGACGAGGGCGATGAGGTAGTAGAAGGGCTGGACCGTGAGCACGGCCCCGACCGTGGTCTGGATGCCCAGCGCGCTCAGGAAGAACGTGAGCGCGATAACCATCCGGAAGACCATCAGCCGGACGGCCTGTTTCTCCAGCCGGTCCATCGTCCTCACCTTAAGCCCGGGGCCCTGAAACCGAAGGGCGCGGGGGGCGAACCACCCCGCGCCATTCGTGCCCAGGCCGCGCGCGCGCCGGCGTCAGCCCTGGATCTGCTGGATCAGGCTGAAGAGCGGCATGTACATGGAGACGACGATGCCGCCGATCGTCGTGCCCAGAAAGACGATGATGAGCGGCTCGAGGAGACTCATCAGGTTGGCCACGGCCTCGTCCACCTCGTCCTCGTAGAAGTCGGCGATCTTGGAGAGCATGGCGTCCAGGGCGCCGGTGGACTCGCCGACGCTGATCATCTGCGTCACCATGCCGGGGAAGACCTTGGAGGCGGTGAGCGGTTCGGCCAGCGTCTTGCCCTCCTCCACCGACTTCCGGGTTTTGAGGATGGCCTCCTCCACGATGGCGTTGCCGGAGGTCCGGGCCGTGATGTCCAGGCCCTCGAGGATCGGGACACCCGAGGAGACTAGGGTACCGAGGGTGCGGCAGAACCGCGCCACCGCGATCTTCTTGAGAACCGTCCCGAATATGGGGGACTTCAGCATGATGTTGTCAATGTTGTAGCGCCCGCCGGCGGTCCGGTAGTACGCGCGCAGAAGAAACGCGAGGCCGATCACGGCC